>NZ_CAPDXS010000052.1:0-30762 GCF_948601915.1 uncultured Acetatifactor sp.
TCTTCTTCCATGGAATGCTCTTCTTCCATGGAATGCTCTTCTTCCATGGAATGCTTTTCTTTCATTCATGGCATTCACTCCTTCTTTTTTTGGTAAAAAAATGATAACATACCTTTATGCTATCGGAAAATAGCATTGTTTTGTATGTTTTATACCTTTATACCACTTTTTTAGAATTTTGTTGCAGTCAGCTAGCATTTTGGTATATAATCACGATCATAGGGTTCGCGTAGCGGTTCCTATGATATAACCACTTTTGCGATAGATTACCTAGATAATATTCCACAGAGGGTCATGTTATGAGCGAGGTAATTTTTTCCGTTTTTCCAAGTGAGAATTTTATTGACCTGGGACTCTATCAGTTCGGCTGGGAACGCTGCGACCCTTCGCATTCTTTTGGGCCGGCTGCCAGAAACCACTATCTGTTCCATCTGTGCCTGTCCGGCACAGGCAGGCTCATCGCGGAAAACCATAAAGAGGAATCGATCGAGTACCAGATCAAAAGCGGCCAAGGCTTTCTGCTGTTCCCCCACCAGGTAGCCACCTATGTGGCGAATCAGGAGCTTCCCTGGGAGTATGCCTGGCTGGAGTTCGATGGGCTTCGGGTGAAGGAGAGCCTCGCGCTGACCGGGCTGTCCCTTTCCCAGCCAGTGTACAGGGCCCGCCACAAGGACATCTTCCAGACCATGAAGGACGAAATGCTGTACATCGTGCACCACAAGGAGGAGACTCCGCTCCACCTGATCGGGCATCTCTATCTGTTCCTGGACAGCCTGGTCCGCTCCTCCACCTCGCCCTCACCCCAGGCCGGAAAGGGAGGCCGTCTGCGGGACTTCTACATAAAGGAGGCATTCTCCTTCATCGAGCAGAATTTCCAGAACGATATCTCTGTGGAGGACATCGCCGCGGCCTGCGGCCTGAACCGGAGCTATTTCGGGAAGATCTTCCACGAGAGCATGGGCAAGTCCCCCCAGGAATTCCTGATCTCCTACCGCATGACCAAGGCCACGGAGCTTTTGAAGCTGACAGACCTGTCAATTTCCGACATCGGGAATGTGGTGGGGTATCCGAACCAGCTGCATTTTTCCAGGGCGTTCAAAAATGTGTACGGGGTGTCGCCCAGGGACTGGCGGTATGCGCACGGGGGGAAGCGCCATCGTTAGCGGGGGGCTGAGAAAGGAGACCATTCGCAGAAAAATAAGGGCGGCAACCGGCGGTTGCCGAATTGCAAGCTTACGATGGTGGCTCCGCAACCGCTGTCTCTGCTACTATATAAACGGCATTTATACTGCCTAACGATTTCACTTACCGTGAAACCAGACTGCATAACGCTGACTGGTTCAATCGCATGATTACATTAGGCAGTATTCAGCGTTATGCAGTATAATCCTTGCCAGCCGCATAGCACGGCAAGTCATGCCGTTTATCCGGTTTTGGGGCAAGATTTTATTGCTACATATATCAAGCAGAAGGAGGTCGCAGGTATGGACATTGCGGACAGAATACAGAACCTGAGGAAATCCAGGGGGATATCCCAGGAGGAGCTTGCGGATAAGATAAGGGTTTCCAGACAGGCGGTTTCCAAATGGGAAAGCAAACAGAGCACGCCCGATATCGAGAAAATCATCCTGTTGAGCGATTATTTTGAAACCACCACCGATTATCTTCTGAAAGGAATCGAGCCTGTGGGCGAATCCGGGAAGCAGCGGAGCGCCGTGCTTTTCACTGTGGCGGGTACTGTTTTAAATGCAATCGGGTTGGTTTCTTCTGTCTTTATCTGGTTAGAGCGCCAGACGGTCTATGCAGTGGGGGTCGGGCTGGCCATCATGCTGCTGGGGACGGGCATATTCCTGGCGGGGCAGTTTACGGGCACAAAGGACAAGGCAAGGGCAAGACGTCTCTTTCTGCTGCCGAATGTGTGGATCCTGCCCTTTATCCCCCTGTCCTGCTGCTTCAATATACTTGACGGATGGGCGGGCGGTCTGTGGTTCTGGGGGCGGCTTGCGCCGATTCCGCTGCTTTGGAATTCTGTCAGGACATATATGATTTTCTGGGCCGGATACATTCTCCTGTGCGCTGCCGCGGATATCCTCCTGGCCCGAAAGACCAGACCCTCCTCATCACCAGGCCGTCCCTGCCCATAGCCCCCTCCTGAGACTGGCGGCATGAAAGCGGAAGAAGGCCCCTGACAGAGAAAGGGCGCAGCCCGCAGGCTGCGCCGCTGCCGGAAAAATCCGGTCTTCACTCCAGGACAGTGCTCCTGTACTCGATAGACTTCACCTCGTCGCCCTGCAGGATAAAGCAGAGCTTCATGCCGCCTTTTTCGCATACCAGCATGTTGTCCCCCTGCCTGCTCCCCTCGGGGTAGGCCTGCGTAAGCTTTTCCAGGGTATCCCCTATGGCAATGCCCTCCGGGGTGGCCACGGAATCGTCCTTCAGGACGACCATGGATATGTAGTCCTTGTCGCCGGTGGGATAGGTGTCCAGCTCGAAGCCGTTGTAGGTGTATGTCTTGTCCAGGCCCTCAAAGGCACAGCTGGCCGCCTCGAAATAGGAGACCGGCTCCCCGAGCTGCTCCAGGACCGGGGCCGCGTCCGCGTCCATTTCTATGGTGACGCCCTTTGCGGTGAACTGATAGCCCGCTCCGGATGCGGCGCCGCCCTGGCCGGAATCCTGCTGCCCTTCCTGGGTCCCGCCGTCCTGCTGCCCCTCGCCTGCCGCCTCCCCGTCTCCCGGAGCTCCGGCCCCGCCCGCCCCGGAGGTGATGTCCACCGGTTCCATATTCTGGACGCTTCCGCCGATGGTCTTCTCGTCCTCCTTGCCGCAGCCTGTGGCAAGGAGCATGGCTGCCGCCAGAAGCACGGCGCATTTTTTCATGGTGCTGGTTTTACTTTCTTTCTTTTTCATTTTGTTCTCTCCTTTGTAGTCATTGTGCCAGGTATCTGCCGGGCGTTTATTTCATGCCGTAATACCGATATTGTTCTTCCTTTTCGGCTTCATAGGCGGCAAGCTTTTCCTCCCAGAGGGCGGCCAGATGCGCTTCGCCCCTGCGGTCGGGAACGCCCAGCTCTTCTGTCAGCATCCTGCCCAGATACCGGGAGAGCTTCTCCGCCCCGGACAGGTTCATGTGCAAGCCGCCGTCGTAGGTGTCCGTGCTGTAGTCGATGCCGGTGTCCTCCCCCAGCTCCAGGAAATTGAGATAGCGCAGACCCCGCGCCGCGGCGTACTCCTCCACCTGGGCCTCCCACTCCGGATACCAGTAGGGGTAGAGGCTGGGGGCTTTTATCAGGAGGAGTTCGATTCCTTTTTCCTCACAGAGGGCGGTCATCTTGTCCAGGTATTTCCATGCGTTCTCGCCGAAACTGTAATCCCCCAGGATACGGCCCTCCGGCACGTTCTCCGCCGCCTTCACGTCCACCCGCATGTAGTAGCCGTTGTGGGAGACGGGCTTGGTGCGGAACATGTACTGCACATCGGCCCGGGTGAGTTCGCTCCATCTGGAATGGTAGCGCAGGATGGGGAAGACATAGTCCAGGAAGCTCTCCTCCTCTTTCATGGAAGCCAGGATTGCCTTCACTTTTACAGGAGACCACTCCATTCCCTCCAGGGTCATGCGGTTGTAGGCTTCCTTCTGGGACTGGTCATACTGGAGGGACAATATGTTGAACACCACCACCTCAGGGGTCTCGTAGCGCAGGGTGTCCTCCAGCAGGTAGTAGGACTGCCAGATATACTGCTGGGCGCTGCCGCGGATGTAGCTGTTGATGCCGTATTCCTGCCAGAGCACCGCAGGGGAGAAGTTCTCGTAGACCTCGCAGTCCCCTATGAAGATGACATTGTGGTCTTTTTCTTCTTCATAATATTCGGCGATGAAGGCGCCTTCTACCACATCGTCCACGTACTTGGGCACCAGCAGGCGCTGGAGCAGGAACAATGTGGCAAGGACGATGCATGCCGATGCTGTTATTTTTATGCACTTTTGTGCTTTTGTATTCTTTTTCATCCTCTTGCACCCAGTCCGTTTTTGGTATCTTCCAGTGATAATCTACTTTTCCGTGTCTGATGAGAATGGCTTTCATTCTGTGTTCCCTTCCATGATTTTTATCATCTCCGCAGGGGTTACGATGGCATCATCATCCCTCTTTTCCATGGCCACCTCATAGAAGACCAAATCATCCATATCTATCAGCACTTCTCCTGTGGGCTGCGGAAACACTTCCACCCCATACTGCCTGACCGCAGCAAGAACCACCTGTATCGCATCCTCCCGCAGATGGAATTTTTCTCTATGAAGCACCTCATCGTATTCCGTCAGGATATCCTGATGATACAGCGGAATGATTCTCCTTTCAAAAACGGCATCCAATACCTTAACCGTAGCCGAATCTTCACTCTTGGAGAGCAGTGCCGACAACAGTACATTTGTGTCAATTACAGCATAATATTCCATAGCTATCTACCTGTTTCGTTCCGCTCTAACTGCTGAAATTTCAGCATTGATTTCATCCAGCGACATTTCCGGAAGATCTGCTGCCTGTCTTCGCAGTTCGTGAAAAGCTTTTTTTGCCTCTGTCCTTGTAATCGGCATTTCAGGTAAAGTGGCTTCAAACGGAAGCCCTCGCACCATTTTGCTCCGAACCATGAACATACGGAATGCTGTAGGCAGATCCATTCCAAGGTTCTCATATATTTCAGTCACTTCCTGTTTCAACGCTTTGTCCGCTCTAAATTGAATCAAAACCTGTTCTGTCATGGCGTTTCCTCCTCGCATATATTTCGCATTTGTTCTGCATTTGCCCTACATTAACTTTGCATGTGTTTGTCATATATTATATTCTTTATGCAGAAAACTATCAATGCTTTTTCAGTGAAATTATCTGGAATACCGATTTTCTCACTCTCCTATTTCCCGATACAGCAGAACGGAATCGATTTCCCTTTAAAACTGATTATAAATAAACTGGCTGGCGTCATACCCGATGCCGTAGGCTCCCGCCAGCAGCACCGCCAGGAACAGGCCGTACCACAGCGCGAACCGCAGCGGATAGGGCTTTGCCGCAATCCGCTCCCTGACGCTGCCCTTTCTCTGGATAAGGCTTACTGATACCAAAACAAATGTCCCCACAGCCAGAATCCCGTAGTCAAGCGCCGTAAGTCCTAAGCAGAGCAGCGAACCGTCCCACAGGATGTTCCAGTTCCGGGCCGTGAACAGGGAGCCGAACATCCGGAAGGTCACCGGCACGGAGCGGTAGCAGTCGAACGTCCGCAGCATCGACACCAGCAGGAAAGTCCTGGCCACCTCAAAGGCAGCATATCCCCTCCCGCCTGCTCCGAAGCGCTGGTGGAACCTGGCATACAGGGGCTCCAGGGTCTCGGAGACCATCAGCACGGCCCAGTTCCCCAGCCCCCAGGCGATGAAATTCCAGCTGGCCCCGTGCCAGATGCCCGTGGCGAACCAGACCACGAACGAAGACAGATACACCGGCAGCCGCTTGCCCACCTTCTCCCCGAAATGGCGGCGTGAGAATTTGTTGAATTTCTGCATGAACTTGCACACGGAGATGGGGTAAAAGATATAGTCCCGGAACCATGTGCCCATGGAGATATGCCACCTGCGCCAGTATTCCTTCAGGGATTTGGAGAAAAAGGGCCGCTGGAAATTCTCCTGCAGGGTGATGCCCAAAGTCTGGGCGATTCCGATGGTGATGTCGATGCCCCCGGTGAAGTCCGCATACAGCTCCAGGGCGTAGAAGAACATCCCCACCAGCACATAAGCGCCGTGATAAGCATCCGTGTCCCCGATGATGGCGTTGACCCCCACCAGCATCCTGTCCGCGATGACCATTTTCTTGAAATAGCCCCACAGAATGCGCTGCAGTCCAAAACTTACCGTTTTTCCGTCAAATCTGTGTTCCCCATACAGGGATTCCGCCAGATCCCCGAACCGGCTGATAGGCCCCTGCACCAGTTGGGGAAAGAAGGACACGAACAGGGCGAACCGGAAAGGGTTCCTCTGTGCCCGGACTGTCCCCCGGTACACGTCGATCAGATACCCCACCGCCTGGAAGGTGTAGAAGGAAATCCCCAGGGGCAGCGCAAGGGTCAGGAAAGAAAGCCTCCCCGTCCGGCCGAATGCCCCCAGCAGCCCGTTGATGTTGGCGATGGCGAAGTTGGTGTACTTCAGCACCGCCAGGATACCGATGTTCAAAAGGATTCCCCCCAGTATCCATCCCAGGCGCACCTTTTTTTGCCTGTCCTTATAGGCCTTTTTCTCCTCTTTGGACAGCTCCGCCCTGTGCTCCTTCAGGTAGGCCGCCTGCCTGTCGGCGTTGTCCTCAATCCGGCAGGCCGCGAACCAAATCGTCACCGTGGTCACCAGGAGGTAGGGCACATATTCCGCCCCCGCCAGGAAATAGAAGAGGTAGCCGGCTCCCAGCAGCAGCCCCCACTGGCATTTCCGGGGGATAATGTAGTACAGCAAGAACAAGACCGCGAGAAATCCCAAAAATCCATACGATGTAAAAAGCATGACCGCTTCCTCTTAAGCCTGAAAACTTCCAACTAAGCTCCTGAACCAAGCTCCCAATTTCAGGCTTCTTCCTCCAGCTTTTGAATCAGGGCGTAAAGAGCCTTTGCGGAATTGAAGTTCTCGGGGAGGATGTCTTTTGCCGTAATGGCGATGTCATAGGCCTCATTGATCTCCGCGATCAGGCTGACGATGTCGAAGGAGTCCAGTATCTTGTCGTCCACCAGACGCTCCTCCGTCTCAAAATCTACGTCCGGATGTAAATCGTTCAAAATCTCCATTAATTCTTCCATGATTAGCATCTCCTTTCATCCAGTTCATTTTTTTATTGCCGGAATTCCTCTTTCTCCCTGTTTTGGGAAACCAGCTCTTTCATTGCATTATTATAAAGTTCCATTCGCTCGGCCACTCTGTCTTTTGGCGACATTTCGTAGTCGTCTAAGTCGGGAACTTTTACCGTCAGGCCAAGTATTTGGCAGATGATTTCAACTTGCCATACTTCCAGAGGAATCTCTTTCCTTTGTCCATCCACGCCATGAAGCGTTAAACCGACGCTTTCAATCACTTTTTCCATTACGATTCACCCATTTATCATTTTATGGTGTCAGTCAGCAGGTGGGATGCCGGCACGATTTCAGGCATTTCAGCGCCTCAAAATATGCGGACTGCCTGCCCACCTCTGTTTCCGGCCTATGGCCTGGCCCGCCTCACGCCCCCTCATACATTTTCTTCAGCGTCACCCGGTCGATCTTCCCGTTGGCCGTAAAGGGCAGCTGCTCCAGCCGGATGATCCGGTTAGGCAGCATGTAACGGGGCAGTTTCGTCCTCAGGACTGCAGCCATTTCTTTCTCAGAAGGGTCTCCCACATAGTACAGCACGATCTTCGCCTTCCAGGTATCGTAGATACAGGCCGCCATGCGGACGTCAGGGAGCATGTCCACATTCACTTCGATTTCCCCCAGCTCGATGCGGTGGCCCATGTGCTTGATCTGGTAATCCTTCCGGGACACGAACAGCAGCTCCCCCGCCTCATTATAGCGTCCGATGTCCCCGGTTCGGTAGATGCGCTCCGGATAGGCCGTGTTCAGGGGATTTTGGACAAAGGCCTCCGCCGTGCGCTCAGGGTCATTGTAATAGCCCAGCGTCAGCGCCGTGCCCCGGATGCAGATCTCGCCCTCCTGTCCCACCTCCGCCCGCTTCCCCTCGGGCGTCAGCAGCAGAATCTCCCGGTTGGGAAAAGGCCTGCCGATGGGAATCGCCTCGTCTTCCGCAAATTCCCGCTCCACCCGGTAATAGCAGCACATCCCCGTGCCCTCCGTGGGGCCGTAGAGATTGGTGAAAACGGCCTCCGGCAGGGCTTCCCGCCAGATGCGGAACTGCCTGATCGGGAACACCTCGCTGCCGAACGCAATGGTGTGCAGAAATTCCGGTTTTACCGTCTCAAAGGTGCCGAAAGCGCTTACCATGGTCAGGGCGGAGACCACCCAGCAGATGGTATTGATTCTGTGTCCGTTCAAATATTCCACCAGCTTCACCGGAACGGAGAAAAGCTCCCTGGGAATCAGGTAGGTGGTGGCCCCGAATTTCAGCGTGGGATACAGCTCCTTCAGGCAGGCGTCGAAATACAGCGGCGACTGGTTCCCGAAGACAGTTTCATCGTCAAATCCCAGAATCTCCGAAAGCCGCTCTATGTAGTCGATTACAGACCTGTGGCATGCCGCCACGCCCTTGGGGATTCCCGTGGAGCCGGAGGTGAAGACGATGTAAATCGGGTCTGTGTCTATGGCATTCCGGTGAATCTCCTCCAGTGCCCCGTCATCAATCCCGCACTGCGCCATCTCATGGAAGAGCACAATCTCCCCCTCCCCAATCCGGAACGTCCTGGCCGTCTCCTCCGTCTCCCGGTCGCAGATGATCAGGGGCGAGCGCACATTGTCCAGTATCAGCTGGATCCTCCCCGCGGGCATCTCCTCGTCGATGGGCACATAGAAATCGCCGCCTGCCACCACGCCGAAGAAGACCACCACGGGCTTTCTGTAGATTCCCTTTTTGTGGAGGAAGCTTCCGACGCTGCGGCTCAGGTCGTATACTTCCCGGAAGCTCAAGGCCTCCGTGCCGTCGGAGAAGGCCGTCTTTGCAGGTTTCTGCTTTACGATATGATTTAAGTAGTCCAATACATTGTTCTGCATAAGTGCTCCTTGGAATATTGCCAAAATTACCAAAAATACCGAACCATGGATGCTGAGACTAATCCGGTCAATGGGAATTTTCCCGTCCATTCCCGGATATATTTTTATACCCGAAATTCGTTTATCTCCCGGTATAGCCTGTCCGGAACTCAGGCAGCTTATATTTCCCAAACTCCCATGCGGCGCCACATCACCATACCCAAAAAGTAAAGCAATGCAGAGAATTGCCTGGGAATTCAGCGGATGCACTGGCGATGCCCACCAGGCATTCTTTCCGGACATTCGCCGGATGCACTCGCAATCCCCACCAGGCATTCTTTCCGGGCGTTCGCCGGATGCACTCGCAATCCCCAGCAGGCATTCATACCAGGCGTTCGCCGGATGCACTCGCGATGGCTCACCAGGCATTCATACTGGGCATTCGCCGGATGCACTCGCGATGCCCAGCAGGCATTCATACCGGGGATTCAGGCGGCCGCAGGTCAAAACCGCCTTCCGCGCCAGCACTTCCATCACGTCCAGGAAACCATCCCCCAGCTCAAAATCCCGCTTCACCAAAGACAGCTCCGTACAGGCCAGGATCACGGTCTGGGCCCCTGCATCGGCCAGTTCCCGGGCCACCTGCCGGAAAGCCGGAAAGTCCACCGGCCGTCCGGCCTTTACCTCTTTATAGATGATGTCCATGACCGCCTGTTGACCTGACCGGTCAGGGAGCACGGACGTAATCCCCTCCTCCGCCAGGGCCCGCTGGAACAGCCCGCTCTCAATGGTGCCGTCCGTCCCCATGATTCCTGCCCTGCGGATTCCCGCTGCCCTCAGGCTGAGCGCCGTCTCCCGGATGGCATCCAGAATGGGAATGCCGATCTCCCTTTCCAGCCTCTTCCGGAAATAATGCGCCGTGACGCAGGGAACGGCAATCATCTCCGCCCCTTGACTCCTTAGGTCAATCCCAATCTCTACCATCTGCGGCAGCGGATTCTCCTCGCTCTGGCCCAGAATGAACCTGGTGCGGTCGGAAATCCGGGGATTGCTGTGGAGCAGGATCTCCATATGCTCCTGATCCGTCTCCGCATCGCTCATCTGGGTGATCAGCTGCAGGAAATATGCTGTCGCCATGGGGCCCAGGCCGCCGATGACTCCTAATTTCTTCATATGTATACCATGCCTTTCCGTAACCTGGCTTTCCCCCCGTCCACTGCCATAGTAATCCGGATTTGTATCCTATTCCTACATGAAATTGTTTCGTAATTGTATATTCTTTCTTAACTTCCATGCAGCCCGCCGCGCCGCCGGCCCCTAATTAATCTCCGGGTACAGGGCGGGGTCATAGTCGAACGCGCCGTAATGCTCCGCATTGTATTCCATGAGCTCCGCGTCCGTCCACAGGAAGATGGTGGGATGGTCCGGCCTGGGCGTGGTGTCGAAATGATACCATCCCTCCCCCACGTCCACCAGGTTCCAGTAATGCTCAAAGCTGGTGGGGATCCTCCGGATGTCCAGATTGGGGATTCCGGCCCTGGTCAGCAGTGCCTTGGCCGCACAGGCATAGGCGTAGCAGTCCCCTTTTTTATCCACCAGACCCTCATAGGCGGCCCGGATCCAATCCCCCTTCTCCGTGTGGTTGATATAGGACACATTGCCCAGCACATAGCTGTAGATGGCCCAGGCCTTGTCCCGCAGGCTCATGTCCGGCTCGATGATCTCCTCCAGCACCGCATCGGCATATGCATACATCTCCTCCTCGCTGTACATCCTTGCCCTGACGGTCAGGTTCACTGTGGCGCTGGACTGGTTGCCCGCAAGGTCTGTCGCCGTGTAGGTGACCGGATAGACCCCCTCGGTGGTCAGGTCCACAGCCGAGGTATCCACCTCCAGCGTCACGCCCTCCTGGCAGTTGTCCTCCACAGTGACGTTTTTCCGATAGGATATGCTCTCCCCCAGAAAGTAATCCAGGTCCACCGCCCCGTGGATCACCGGAGCCTCAGTGTCCTCCCGCAGCGTCAGGCTGGCCCAGGCCGCCGTCTCGTTCCCTCCGCTGTCCCTGGCCACGATCTCCACCTCCTGGGTGCCCGCAAGGGACAGATCCGGCTCCTGGCGGAAAGAGAATGCGAGCTCCGTGGCATCCTCTGCCGACGCCACGAAATCCTCCGGCTTTCCGGGCACCTGGAGGAAGCTCTCCACGTCATGGACCTCCAGCCGGGGCGGCACAGTGTCCACCACCCGCAGCGTGGAGGCATAGGTCTCCCCGTCTATCTCCAACAGCACCTCATGGTCTCCCACCTGATTGAAATCAATTTCCGACATCCGTGTCAGAAATACGGCGTCCCTTCCCGCCTCCACGAAGCTGTGGATATCCGGCGCTTCCCCTCCGGCCTCCATGGTCACGTCCTCCGCCAGCCGGATCAGGTACAGCGTGGAATCCACCACCGTCCAGTTCCCGCCCCTGTCCGTCAGGATGACCTGGACCTCCTGCTCGCCTGTCCGGGAGAAGTCCGGCTCCTTCACATAGGACACGGTGACCTGTGTGGCGTCCGTGATGTCGGTCACAAAGGCCGATGCGCCGAAGGCCTCCCCCGCCTCCCGCATCACGGGCACGGCTGTGGCCTGGGGCGGGAGGGTGTCCTGGATGACCAGGGTGCAGCTATGGGTGAACAGGCCGCTCTTCACCCTCACCCGGTACTCCCCCGGCACCGCAATGTCGAAGGGCTGGCTGTCCTGGGTGAAGACTGCCCCGCTGTCCGCCTGCTTCAAAATGTCCGAGGCAGACACCTCGATGCCTGCCTCCACATGTACTGTCTTATACGCCAGCCCGTCCACATAAATCCAGGAGGCTGTGCTGAAAACGACAAGAAGCGCCAGGCATATGATCAGTATCTTCATACGCTTTCCGCTTCCTGCTCTTTGTCTTAAATCAAGTTTTCCATTCTTTTTCTGCATGGCTGTCGCCTGATGGCATCCTTTTCCTGTATCTTTCTTCCCGGGCCGCCCCCCTGACAGCCTGGATAGCTTTTCCTATCATAACACAAAGGTTGCCATGTTCGCAAGGATCGAATTGCTGGAGGTTATGAACGGCGCATTCCAACCTTCGGCCGGCCCTCCTCCATGCCAGTCAGGGAGACGGTTTGTACCTGTCCGTCCTTTAGCCACACTTTCACGCAGTCTGGGCCCTCTGCTTCTACCCGGTCGATGACGGATTCCGACTCATAAGGCTCTATGACCGTCAAAAATCGCCCTGTCCTGCCTCTGCTCCGCACGGCGTAGGTCTTGCGCCTCTGCCATTCGTCCCCCGCAAAGGCATCCACGCCCACGCAGGCGGTCAGCCGCACTGCATGCAGCCCCTCCAAGTCCAGGATGATGCGGCTTTCCCTCCCGTGGTCTATGGGGCTGGCTCCTACTGCATAGGGGTACTCCGTCCCTACGATTGTCACCCGGCCGCCTTTATAATCTCTGCCGATTCCCCACCCGGAGTCCACGTTTTCCATGCTGACCCGCTGTGCAATCCATCTGCTGTAGGCTCTGTAGTCTTGGCCCGCGCTGCTTTGGGCATCGCACTCCTGAGGCGCGCCGCCCTGGGTTCTGCCACACCGGGCATCACAATCCTGGGTTCCATCATACTTGGCCACACAATCCTGGAGCACGCCACCCTGTCCGAATCCGGGCTCTCCCGTACGCTCTGTATCCTGGTCAGGATTCCATGCTTCCTTCATGCATTGGCCCAGGTCGATTATGCTCCCGTCTTCAAGCTCCAGGCAGATTTCCCCCCAGAACACCCCCTGTGGCGTCCTGACAGGCTCCCCGATTTCATTGTGCATGGCACCTTGCTTCAGGGACAGCACCGCCTGGGAAGCCCCTGCCATATCCAGGGACACCTCTCCCCGGCCCAGAATCCAGCCATCGAAGGCTTCTTCCTCTGCTGTGGCTCCGTCCAATTCCACACGGTAGGACAACGGAATGGTGTATCCGTCTCCATCCGCGGCCCAGCCGTCATAAACCGCCACCCGGCCCACCATCTGCTCCGTCTCTCCAGGCCATGCCGTGTGGATGTCCATGTTCAGGATGCCCGGCTCGTTGTAGTTCGACCGGTCGCAGATCAGCCTCTCCCCCGCGTGCTCCTCCGTAAATACGGTGCGGAACCGTGCTACGCTGCCCCCCTTTACCTCATACCAGTCGCAGTCCGTGATGAACTGGGCATCGGATATGGGGTTGGAATCCATCTGCTCGGTATGCCGTATCTTTTTCACCTGTTTTCCATTTATTCCCAGGAAGCCCTTTATCTGCATCAGGCTGTCGTAGACATGCTCCCGCTCTCCCTCCACATAGTCAAAGAGCACGATATAATCATCCGTCACCGCCATGACCCGCCGCTGCAGGATGGGCTCCGTGAAGCCGGTGAGGTCACCGTATCCGGGGCTTCCCTCTCCCTCCACAATCGGCAGGAAGCAGCCGTTCATCTTACAGCGCCTGCGCAGTTCCTCCTTGGTGGCCGTCTGGCCGTCCTGGGTATAGACCATGCCGCCGTAGGGCGGGTAGGACCATTTCGCCCGCACCTCGATTCCCGCCGCCTGCAGCCCCTCTTCGCTGTGCCAGAGAATCCGCCTTGAATCCGCGGGGTTCTGCATCTTCTCGTCCACCACCACCATGTTTTTGGTCAGGGAGCACTGCACGTAGAATTTATACATGAAATGGGCATAGCCCCACCAGCAGTTCTCCGGGTTGAAGAAGCTCCTCCCGTAGCGCATGACGGAAAGCAGGTCGGTGATGTCGAAATGGCCGTGGGCATTGCCGTGGGAGCCGTAGCGCAGCACCGCTTGAATCTGCTCCCTCTGAGCCCTGCCGGGCTTCTGGCTGCGCAGGAGGGCCAGGCCGATATTGTCCGCACAGGCATTCCCCATAGGGGGCCTCTCTTTCCCGCCCGGAACCTTTTCCACGGCCTCCCCTCCCGTACTCGGCTTCTCTGTCGGATTGGCCTCCGCATAACTCTCTGACGGACAGGCTCCTGTAAGGCTCTCTCCCGGACAAATCCCTGCATGGCTCTCTCCCGAACGGGCCTCTGCATGCCCTTCCTCCGCCAGCGCCAGGGCGTGAACCTCCGGCTCCCCGAAGATGGCATCCGCCTCATTCATCGCGATGACAGCCAGATACCTGGAATCACGGTAATAGCGGTACGCCAGGTCATAGGTGGAGCCAAAGTGCGCCCCTGACAGCCTCTTCTCATCGGAATCGGCGATGCCGAACAATACGCCCCTGTAGTCCAGGAAAGGAAGCGTGGCATCGAACATATCCTTGATGCACACGGCAGGCTTGCGGTTGCCGCCCCATTTCTGATTGTACATGCCGAAATCCACTTTGGGGGCCTCTCCCCGATAAGTGGAGCTGACCTCTTTGTTGAAGGGAATGGGGAAACAGGTGTGCACCAGGTTATATCCAAAGGGCAGCAGCGCGTGGGCCGTGTGGAGCATGATGGAAGACACCCATGTATTATAGCCCACGGAGCATTCATGCCACCATCCGTCATTGAAGATGCCATAGCGGAATTGTTCGAAGATGCCGCCGCTTCCAAAGGCGAAGCGCAGCGCCCTGTCCATGTCCTGCAGGGTCAGCGCGCAGAACAGCGCCCCCTGCAGCTCCGATAGGATCCAGTTGGAGATTCGCCCATCCAGGATATGCGCATCCAGCATCTCCATGTACAGGCGGAAGCACCACTCCACGGCTTCCCGCTCCGCCTGGTTCAGCAAGCCGGAGTCGCAGATAATGTCATAGGCGATGGCAAGATGCTTGAAGAAATGCCCCTCCTGGACATAGGACTGGCTGCACCCCCGCTTCCTGGCAGGATACCCGGTCAGGGGATTGGAAAAGCGCCGGAAGAAGTCCGCCAGCTTCTCCGCGTACCTTACCTCCCCGGTCAGGGCGTACAGGTAGGCCGTGGACATAATCTGGTTCTCCGTCTTCGTCTCATAGCAGAAATCACGCCCCGGCAGAGAATCGGTGACCGTCCACCCCTCTGCCGCCTCCTGATAGCCCTGGCAGACCTGTCGGTAGGGCTTGTATCTCCTGATGTTCTCCGCCGTCTGCCGCCAGGCGGCGGCATCGTGGTAGAGATAAGGGTGGGGCAGGCGGCAGAGCGTCTTCAGCTCCACGCTGTCCTGGCAGGAGACGCCTGCTCCCTGGCCCCGCACTATAATTCGGGTATTCTCATGGCCTCCCGGCACCATGTAATCGTGCACCGTCACCGAGACCAGCAGGGGAACGCTCTCGCCGGGTGCCAGGATTATATTCTCTGTCTCCAAACGGATTTGCGCCAGAAGCGACTCCCATCCTTGGAACACCTGGTCCGCCGTCACTATCAGACGTTCAGAAGAGCAATTATATACGGTCCCCCGATATTCTATCCGTTCTCCCACAGCTCCGGCTCTGCCCCGCACCGGCATCCGGATATAGATGCCGGGCCTGCGCCGAATCGTGCATTCCACCAGCTCCAGCTCCGCGCCCTCCCAGGCAATCTCCACCGCTGTCACGAACTCCCATCTGTTCCCTTTCGCAAGCTCCAGAGGAAATGTGGTGAACGGAATCTCCGCTCGGGCATTTCCGCCCTGCAAAATCACCGCAAGCTCCGTCTCCAGCGGCTCCTGCTCCGCAAAGGCCACCCTGGCACGCAGCGTGACCATGCCCGAAACACCTTGCACAGCCCTGTCTCCATCCGAATCTCCAGGCGCGGCCCTGTCCTCGTCCGAAGCCTGTCCCGTTCCTTCCCCCTTCTCCCGCAGGGTCACTAAAATCCCATGCCATCCCACCAGATCGGCCGCGCTGTCGTTCTTTCGCACGAAACCCCAGGGATAGAACCCTTTCGCATCCTCCGGCACGGGGAAGGAGAACCGCACGCCTGTCTCTTGTGCCTCCTGCCGCCATTCTCTCCGTAAATCGATTTTCGCCTCATTCATCATTTACATTACCTTTCCCTCTTCCTTTGCGGACGCATTCCGCTGCCCCTTCCTGCCCTGTATGCCAGACCTCTCTATTATTATAAGAAGAGCAGCATGCCTGCGCAGCTGCTCTTCCTGTTGCCAGCCGTCCATTGCCCTGGGACTCATTTCATATCCTGCGCGGCAGCTTCCGGTCCGTTCCGTATTTTCTTATTTCTCGGCCAGGAACGCCGTCAGCTGCTCCACCAGAGCGTCCACCACCTGCTGCCCGCCGTTCTCCATGGCGGAAGCCGTGTTCGCGTTCAGCATCTCGGTAATCGTGTCATAGGCATTGCCATTGCCGTCTGTCTTGATGCCATGGAGCTTCACGGTGGAGACCATGTCCGTCACGGCCTTGCACTGGGCCACTGCCGTGGAGAGATCCACGTCCGTGGTGTCGAAGTGGAAGCCCAGAATCGGCAGGGAGCTGAAGCTCTCAGGATCGTATTCATACTGTCTGTAGGTAAGGGCCTCATCGTCATAAGCCGCGGAAATCAGCGCGTACTCAGGATTCCAGGTCCACCCATAGCCGCCGAAGTCAGAGCTGTAGGAGGTCAATGTCTCATAAGTCCCTTCCGTCTCCCCGTACTTGAAGTCCACTCCCTCGATGCCTAACTGGAACAGGTCATGGGCCTCCTGGGAGCCGAAGAGCCAATCCAGGAACTTCATGGTGGAATCTATCTTGTCGGAGTTGGCGGGGACGCACAGGCCGTTGTTACCGGCGTAGTCCACAGCGATGGCGCCCTTCTCCATGTTCCGGATGCCGTCATAGTATACGAAGAAGCCTACCGTGCCCTCGCCCAGGGTCTGCTCCATATCCTTTACGCCCACATAGTCGTCCAGGGTGCCCACATAGGATGCGCTCAGGCCGCTCTCGAAAGGCGTAGCCGCATCGGTACAGCTCAGGGAATCGGGATCGATGTAACCGGCCTCCTGCCACTGGGCGAACTTCTCATATCTGTCCATGCCGAAGTCCCGCTGCCAGCCCTCCGGGAAATCCTTGAAGCTCTCATCTCCGGAGCCCTCCACCGCATAGGCGATGAGCTGGTTGTCCTTGGTGTATGTCCAGATGGTCAGACCCGCCGCGGAGAACTGCTGCAGCCCCGCTTCCGCAGAACCCGGGTAGACCTCGCCCCTTAAGGAGAGCTGCTGGAAGAAGCCTCTGGCCTGGGTGGCGCCGTAGCCGATCTTGCCATTGTCCACAGCGGCCTGCCAGTATTTCTCCATGTCCTCATAGCTCTCTATCTTGCCGTCGGTGCCGATGTTCCACTCCTTGGCCCAGTCCAGCCGGTACCAGATGCACGGGATTCCGTTTCCGTATACCTCATAGAGGGGAATGTAGCACATGGAATCGAACCAGATATTGGACTCCATGGTCTCCGCGGAGAAAGCCTTTGCCAGGCCGGGATATTCCTCCGGGTTATTGAAGTATTTGGAGAGATCCGCGTAATACCCTTCCGGAGCCAGGTTCTTCAGCTGCACCCAGGAGGCGTCGAAGACCAGGTCCCACTCGGAGCCGGAGGTGATCTCCAGGTTCAGCTTATCCTTGTAGTCCGCATGCTCCACCCAGTTGATGTCCAGTTCGACGTTCAGGGTGTCCTTTGTCATTTCCAGGTATTTCTCATAGACCGCGTCCCACCCGTCAGGCTTGGGGCCCTTGTGGAGGAACTTGATCGTCACTGCTTCGCCGGAGGCGGCAGAACCGCTGTCTCCGCTTTCCTGGGAGTCTTCTTCGGAGCTTTCCTCGGAGCTCTCCTGGGAATCCTGGGAGGACTCCTGTTTGGAGCTGTCCTGGTTATCGGAAGAAGCGTTCCCGTCACCGGAGCCGCCACATGCTGTCAGGGTTCCTGCTGCCATCACTGCTGATAGTGCAAGCGCGAGCCATTTCTTTTTCATAAATATGTTTCCTCACTTTCTCTCTTTTTGCCTATATACGATGTATCAGGTACATGGTCTGCATCGGTCTGCGGAATCCGGCGGCTCTCTGCGTGGGCGCCCTCCTGCATGTCTGCGCTGCCGTTCCGCTGTAGGTGTGATTTTATGATACTATCCCTTTTTCCACATTTCAACTTCACAAAATAAAGAAAAGCATCATCTTAACGATTCAAACCGCTTGCACGGTGCAAACAGGAAATGGTATAATGTCCGCAAAGGGCAGAGTCAAATAGGCGGAGACCCAACTGCCGAGCTAGTTCGAGCAGTTGGGTATTCGACTATTTGAGGAGCGAAGCGAGCCCTAAAACCCGCCCTCCGGGTTTTAGGGCCTCTGCCCGTCCCCAGCGGAAAAACTACAATATGTAACGATAAAACAAACCACCATTAACTTTTGAACCCTCCGAAAAGAATACAAAAAAATCCAAAGGAGTACATTATCATGAGCATCAAAAATGTCATCAGGACAATGAACCAGGAATACCGCAGCAGCATCTACTATAAAAAGGTACTGTACTCCTATCTGCTGGCCACCTGCGTCATCTTCCTCCTGTTCATCATCATCGTCTTCCTGTTCATGAACAGGGACTACCGTGATACCCTGGAGGGCATGCAGGAGTATACCATCACCCAGGCCTACAATGTGAACCAGACCACCTTAAAGGATATCATCAGCTACTGCTACAATATCCTGGACCGTACCTCCACTGGCAACATCCTCTATGGAGATACCTACAGCAATGCCCTGGCGCTGGAGGCAAATGAGCTGAGCACCAGCATCCGCATGGCCAGCTCCCTGGTGAATTCCGTCTATCTCATCAATTTCCAGACGGGGACCATCCATGACCACGCGGGCCGCACTGCAATCGGCAACCACAGCGACAGCGAGATTTTCCACATCCTGGAGGATATGACCCCCAGCATACGGCCCCTGTTCTGCTATCCCCGCTACATCGACTGCCTGACGGACGGCATCATCCACCGGGATGTCCCTGTGCTCACCATGGTCTTCTATTCCACCCCCGCGGGCGCCATGGTGGTGAACCTGGATTACCAGGCCTATTCGGACATGCTATCCTTAAGCGACAGCGAATACATCGACATCGTCCTGGTCAGCAGCGCCGGGAAGGTCATGTCCGCCTCGAATCCCGACCTCTTCGGCACAGACTACAGGGAAAACGAGCTGTACCGCCGGATACAGGACTCCGCAGAGAACCGCGGCTCCTTCTCCTACCGCCAGGGGCCGGGCCGTCAGTCCGTGAGGTACATCAAGAACATCGGCCTGGGCATCACCTATATCTGCAGCCTGAACAATATGTACATCTACCCGGAGAACTCTGCCATGTCTATGCTATTCCGCTATTCCGCGGTCTACTTAGGGGTTGGCCTGGTGCTCTCCCTGCTGCTGAGCTGGATCATCTACAATCCCCTCAGACAGCTCAAGACCTACATATCCGCCCACCCGGCGCTGTCCTCTGAGGAGCCCAAGGAACCAGACGGCGGGCAGGAGACAATGCCGGGCAATGATTTCGATTACCTGTCCCAGGCCTACCAGAAGATCCTGAACATCAACACGGACCTCCAGCAGGTCAGCCATGCCTATATGAAAGACAAGAACAAGCAGTTCCTGAAGTCCCTGCTGACGGACACCTCCGGCTCCCTCTCCCAGTACAGCGCCGAGCTGGAAGCCCTGAACGCAAGCCTCCATGAAAAGGACAACCTGATTCTGCTGCTGGGCATCGACCCTCCCACAGCGGAGCAGTCCGGCATCCATGTGGAGGCCAGTCTGCTGAAATATGTGGTCCAGAACGTGACGGAGGAGCTCCTCTCCTCCACGGTGATTGTCCAGCACATTGAGACCGACTCTCCCTTTGTGGTCTTCCTGCTGAATTTCAGCGAGCCAAACACGGAGGAGATCGTCCGGCTGCTGCAGGAGGCCCAGGGCTTTATCGAGAAGCATTATAAGATCACCTTCTCCGCCGGAATCGGCGACACGGTGGAGGAGCTGACGGAGCTGTCCCTGTCCTACCAGAGCGCCTACGAGGCCTTCTCCCAGCGCTTCGTCACCGGAAACGGCTCCATCCATGCCGCAGCCGGCCTGCGCCTGGCCCCCGCCCTGGAGCAGACCTATCCCTTCGAGATTGGGGACGCCCTGTTGGGTGCCGTCAAGTCCCTGTCCCCGGAAACTGCTTCAGGATATGTACGTGATTTCGTCGGTGCAGTGCGGGACTACCGGATTGAGCAGATTCTGTGCTCCATCCTACAGCTGACTACCTCCCTGCGGCGGCTGGAGCTTATGAACTATATCGCCGCGGAGGGGGACTGGGACTACAAGGCCCTGGAGCAGAGCACCCTACAGGATATAGAAGCCAGGCTCTGTGCCCGCTGCGCCAGTGATATCGAGCAGCTGGCCAAGGCGAAGGAGGCGGACTCGGGGAAAAAGGAGCTGATAGACGAAATCCACAGGCTGGTGGAGGAGAACATCTACAATCCGGATCTATCGGTGGGATTCCTGGCGAATCAGGTGCATCTGTCCGTGAATTATCTGCGGAATGTGTTCAAGGAGAATACGGGGGATTCCCTGTCGGGCTATATCACCCAGAAGAAGCTGGCTCTGATCTGCAGCCTGCTGCTGGACACGGACATGTCCCTGTCGGAAATCAGCGACAAGCTGGGCTTTTCCACGAAGAACTACTTCTTCACCTTCGTGAAGAAGCATACCGGCATGACGCCGGGGGATTACCGGAAGAAGATGGGGAATAGCGGGGGCGAATCGTGAGTGAAAGCAGGAAAGCCCTGCTTTCGCAGAGCTTTCCTGACGATTTCTTTCAATTGCATTCGCAATCTATATATGTAGCGATTAAATCTTGCCAAAAACCGGATAAACGGCATGACTGGCTGTGCTATGCGACTGGCAAGAATTAAATGCCGTTTATATAGTCATCCCTTCACGGATCCCACTGTCAGGCCCTGCACGAAATATTTCTGCAGGAAAGGATAGAGCAGGATGATGGGGCCTGTGGAGACCACGATGGTGGCCATGCGGTAGGCGTAGGTGGGCAGGGACACGGAATTCAGGCCCACGGCCTCGGCGGGCTGGCTGGCCGCGTAGTTCACCTGGCGCAGGATCCTCTGAATCAGGTACTGCAGGGTGTAGTACTGGCCATGGTTGGAGTCGATGTACAGCAGGCATTTATACCACTCGTTCCAGTAGCTCAAGGCATAGAACAGGCCGATGGTGGCGATGCCCGGCAGGGAGATGGGGATGATGATCTTGAACAGGATGATGATGTCATTGGCCCCGTCTATCTTCGCCGACTCCGCCAGGGAATCCGGAATCCCGTTGAAGAAATTGCGCATCAGCAGAATGTTCCAGGCGTTGCAGATGGCAGGGAAGATCAGCACCCAGATGGTGTTCTGCAAGGTCAAGGTCTTAGTGATCAGCAGGTAGTTGGCCACCAGGCCGCCGTTGAAGAGCATGGTGAAGTAGATGAACAGCGCCAGGGCGGAACGGCTCTTGAAGTTCTTCACGCTCATGGCGTAGGACACGGCACAGGTGAACAGCATGGACAGGAACGTGCCGAACAGGGTGATGAAGATGGTCACCAGGTAGGCCTGGGGGATGTCGGAGCTTACCGTCACCAGCCTATAGGCATCCAGGGAGAACTCCCTGGGCCACAGGGAATAGCCGTATGTAGTCAGGGCCTGCTCCTGGGTCAGCGAGGATGCCACCACCAGCAAAAAGGGCACCAGGCATGCGATGGAGAACAGGGTAATGAACAGATAGAAGAAGCCGTTCAGGACTTTGTCCCCTGTGGTCATTTTTATCTTTGATTTCGCCGCATAGGCTTCATCGGAAATTTGTTTTGCCATTTTGACCTCCTTATTTTATACTGCACAACGGTTAAATTTGCAGTGCAACCCGACTGCAGACCGCCAGCCAAATACCTTCCCGGAGACACCACTGTAAATCCTGGCGGTCTGCAGTATAAGTCCCGCATCTGTCCGTCCAGTACCAGGGCATGGACAGATGCTGTAATTCATGTTTTCTCAGAACAGCGCGGAATCCGGATCCAGCTTCTTGGTCAGGGCGTTGGTGGCCATGACGATGATGAATCCCATGAC
Organism: uncultured Acetatifactor sp.; assembly: GCF_948601915.1. Lineage (NCBI taxonomy): Bacteria > Bacillati > Bacillota > Clostridia > Lachnospirales > Lachnospiraceae > Acetatifactor > uncultured Acetatifactor sp. Next base: position 21,732 of record NZ_CAPDXS010000052.1, read on the forward strand.
GGACTGGTAGAAGCTGACTGCCGCTGACTGGCCGATGTTGGTGGATTCCACCAGCATCCGGTACACATAGGTGTCGATTACGTCCGTGGTGCGGTACAGCATGGAGTTGGTCCCTACCAGGTTGTAGATCATGCCGAAGTCGCCGTTGAAGATTTTGCCGATATTCATGATGAAGAGCATAATGGCGGTGGTCTTTAACAGCGGCAGGGTCAGGTAGCGGATACACTGGCCCCTGGTGGCCCCGTCCACCCTGGCGGCCTCGAACATCTCCTGATCCAGCCCGGCGATGGTAGCCAGGTACACGATGGAGCCGTAGCCAGCCCCCTGCCAGATCCGCAGGAACACCAGCAGCGCGGGCCATACGCTGGCATCCTGGTAGAAATTGATCTTCTCCAGACCGATGGAGGTCAGGAGGTTGTTGATGAAGCCGTTCTGGGTCTTCAGCAGGGCCTCGCACAGCAGCGCAATCACCGTCCAGGAGATGAAGTGGGGCAGGATGACCACGGACTGGGTGACCTTCTTGAACATCTTGTTGCCCACCTCCGACAGGGCGATGGCGATGAAGATGGATACCGCCATGGAGGTCACGATGAACAGGGCGTTCAGGAAGATGGTGTTGAAGGTCACCCGGAAGAACGCGTCCGAGCCGAAGAACGCCTGGAAGTTCTTCAGGCCCACCCATTCGCTGCCCCACAGCCCCTGGGTAGGCTGATATTTCTTGAACGCGGTCAGCAGATAGACTAGCGGGCTGTAGGCAAATACGCAGAACCACAGTATCGCCGGCAGACACAGGAGGCACAGATAGGGATTGTGCTTCATGTCGTAGCCCAGCCCTGCCAGAAAACCGCCGCCATTTTTCTTTTTGGATTGTTTCGTAGCAGATTTCATAGACCTTTCCCTCTTTCTTTTTTAATGGTAAGGTCATTTTAGAACATTTTTCCACAGAATGAAATCCAATAAGTAAAGCACCTGAGACAGAATGAAAATTCATATCGCCAGGTGCCCATTATCTTGGTTGTTTAAATGTTAATCATCGGTATGAAAAGTAACTGTACCGGACAGCGCTCCCCGAAGAATGCTGCATTCGCGGCCCTCGGGCCTCGTATATCTCCTGTCGGATGACCCTGCAGCCCTCAATCATTACACCCTCCCTAATCGATACCCATACGCGCATAAGCTTCCCCGGCTAGCCCTCCGCCTTACGAGCGGCAGAGGCCATAAGCCGGCAACAGATTCTACCTCTCGTTGGCAGAATCCCGGAAACGCCCCGCGTCACAGCATCCTGTCCAGAAACTCATAGCATTCCCCGTACCACTGATGGCCCCCTTCCGGCGTTACATGGACAAGGTTCCCCTCCTGTCCGTAGAGCCGGTAGGCTTTCCTGATTCTGTCCACCTGTTCCTTTGGCCCCTCGATTCCCCGGTATCCGTTCAGAGGGTCGTCCAGGCCGTTCTCCACGAACAGGGGCCTGGGGGCGATCAGGGAGCAGATATCGCTGATGTCCCCCAGCCGCCAGAGCCGGGGCGCGTAGTTGCAGGGGCACAGATGGACGTCCAGGATGCTGTCATAATATCCGTGCACATATCCGCTGACCACTGCCGCCTGAATCCGCTGGTCCATTGCCGCCAGCCACATGGCGTACTGTCCTCCGCCGGAAAAGCCCATGCAGCCAATCCTTTTCCCGTCTATTTCTTCCCGTCCTATCGCAAAGTCGGCAAGCCGCATCAAATCCCAGATTTCCAGAGCCGTCAGGCTTAAAGATAAGGCCTCCGCCGTCTGTGCCAGATCCTTGCAGGAGCATCCCAGCGGGTCAGATGCCGATGCCTCCTCATCCTTGGCGTTTTCGGGGTTCGGTGGGGCAAAGGCCGTGGCCTCTGTGGGCAGGGGCTCAATCCTCTCCCCATAGCCCGGCGGATCCGGACACAGGGCCACGTAGCCCCGCTTCACCAGCGCTAGGCCGTATGCCTCTTTGGGCGTCCTGGACAGCTTCTCCCGGACGGCGCTGCCAGTGGGCACCCCCGCCACGGTATCCTTATTGGCTCCGTGGGCGGGGATGGCTATCACGGCCCTGGCCGGCTTCTGTGGGGAAGCGGCCTCCGGCACCAGCATATAGAAGGGCATGAATACCCGAGGCAGGGTCTCCATCCGGAATTTATACCGGATATATCCCTCTTCCTCCACCCGCTCCAGCTGCTCCACCGTCCAGGGGCAGGAATCTTTAGCCCGGATTCCGCTCTCCCCTCGGCCTTCCTTCTCCGTCTGCCCTTCATTCTCCGCCTGTCCCCATCCGGTGGCAACATGTTCATTTTCCGCCCGGTTCCATCCAACGGCGATTTCTTCCAGCAGGTCAAGCCCCAGCGCCTCCCTCAACGCCTGCCTGAATTCCCGCCGCCACTGCCCGGCTTCCTCCGGAGTCTGTGCCTGGAAAGCATACGCCTGTCCCAGATTTCTGTATAGATTCCGAAAAAAACTTTTATAGGAATACGCTCCTGCCATCCTCTCTCCTTTCTTATCCCACACAGGCTGCGCCAAAAACGGGCGCGCCGCCCGGTGCAGCCTTATGCCATAAGCGGAGCCGAATGCTTCAGGTTGATTACCATAGCAATCTGCCCACGCCCTTCACCTTGTACATGGCTTCTATGAAATAATAGTCCGCGTAGCTCATGGTGAAATGGTGCTCCGGGGCATGGTAGGCCGCGCTGCAGTTCTGGACGATGGCGTCGCATCCCCGGCCGAAGTCCGCCCGGGCGTCCGCTATGGCCCGGAGGATTTTCACCGCTGCGTCTTCATATCTGCCGCGCTGCTCCTCCGGCAGATGCCGGGCCAGCTCCAGCAGGCCTCCCGCGATCACGCAGGCCCCGCAGGAGTCCTCATAGGCGGGCTCTGTCGGCTGGCGGAAGTCCACGGGGATAATGCCGCTCTCCGGAATATTCGCCAGACAGTAATCCGCCACACGCTTCGCCGTGTCCAGGTATTCCTGTCTTCCCGTATGGATGTAGCTTATCATGAAACCGTACAGCGCCCAGCCCTGGCCCCTGGTCCAGGCGGAGCCCTCCCCGCAGCCCTGGCCGCCGTGGCTTTTCACCATCTCTCCCGTCTCCGGGTCGAATTCCACGATGTGGCATACGGAGCCGTCAGGCCGGACGAAATTCTTCCGCACGGTGTCCGCGTGCAGCATGGCAATCTGGCGGAACCTTGGGTCTTTGCTCTCCTCGCTGGCCCAGTACAGCAGCGAGAGGTTGAACATGCAGTCGATGATGGCCCAGCCCCTGGTGTCCTCCTCCAAGTCGTTCCAGGCACGGATGAACTTCCCAACCGGGTTGAAGCGTCCCGCCAGGAGGGTGGCGGCGTGCAGGGCAATCCTTCTGGAATCCGGGTTCCCGGTGAGCTTATAGTCCGCCACCGCCGTGGGCACGAACATAAAGCCCACATCGTGGTGCAGGCCGTAGAAATCCGCAAAGCACTGCTCCAGCTTCCGTTCCGAGACCCGGGCGATGTCGGCATAGCGCTGCTCTCCCGTGTCCTGGTATAAGAGCCACATAATCCCTCCCCAGAAGCCGTTGGTCCACCAGTTCAGGCCGTCGTCCATGCGCCACTGCCCTGAAGCGTCCGACCTGTCGTCATAGTCGCCGTTCCCATCGGTTCTGTAGGGAATCTTTTCTCTGTTCTTCTCGCTGACCCATTCCATCTTTTGACGAATCTTCGCGATTACGGCATCCGTCCATTCTTCATGTCCGTTCATGTCCATGCTCTCCTCTCGCTTATTCTTTCCATTGCGCTCTATCACGTTCTATTACCTTCCTGTCATCTCTGTTTTCTTTGCTCTCGCATTTCACTACAAAGGTGTAGCCCAATGCATAGCTGCGATCCAATGCATAGCCGCTGTCCAATGCAAAGCTACTGTCCGATGCATAGCCGCGTTTCGCCGCGCTGCCCGTTCCCCACAGCTTCCCGGCCCGTATGCCCCACTGCCGCCCGGGCCCATTGCATCCGGAATTCCGCTACTGTTCCGACTCCCGCATACATTTCACCTCAAACCAGTCAAAGTCCGCATGTTTCCCAAAGCCTGTCAAATCCTGGCAACAGATCCCCACCATGGCCCCGGTGAACCACCCCTCCCTGCAGGCTTCGTCCGAAAGGAAGCTTGCATTGACGCCGGCTCCTATGTTCCGCAATGCCTCCCCCCGGAATCCGTAGGAGAACTGTGCCTGCGTCCCCCGCAGGGATATCTGCAGGACGATATCGCGTTCTTTTTCTATCGGTATATACTCCGTCAGGTATTCGTACCTCTTGTTCTCCGCCTTCAGCAGAGTGATGCATTTTCCCACGTCCTCGTCATGGGAAAGGTGCAGATACAGGTAATTGTCCGTATCGTACATCAATATCAGCCCCGCCATCTGCTTGAAGACCTCCGGCTCAAAGGCCAGGCAGCACGCCGCGTCCATATGGTACTCCGTGACCCGCCTGGCGATCAGGGTCTGGGCAAAACGGGAAGCCAGGCCGCTTCTCCCGTACATCCGCAGCCACCCTGGGCGCTGCGTCAGGGAAATGTGGCGCTCGTCCATGGGAACCCGCAGGGACTGATAGTCCAGGTGCAGAGTGGGCGCATCGAAATCGTCCCGCACCAGCGCCCTGCCTGGCAGGAGCTGCTTCTGTTCTGCACTGTCCGGCTCTCCGGCTGCTGCCCTTTTTGCCACATCTGTCCTTTCTGTACATTCCGCTTTGCTTTCTGCCTCTACCAGCCATTCCGCGTATTTCCCTTTGCTTTCTGTCCTCTCCAGGCCCTTCGCACATTCCGCTTTGCCTTCTGTCCTCTCCAGGCCCTTCGCACATTCCGCTTTGCTTTCTGTCCTCTCCTGGCATTTCGCACATTCCGATTTGCTTTCTGTCCTCTCCTGGCACTTCGCACATTCCGCTTTGCTTTCTGTCCTCTCCCGGCATTTCGGCGGCTCCACCTCCTCCCGGGGCACATTCCCTCCCTCTGCCAGCTCCAGCCACCCGTCCTCCGTCCAGCGCACCTTCTGGATGGCTGTCTCCCGGCCCAGCATGTAGCGCCTGGCTCCGGCGAAGCGCTCCGCATCATCAGGATTGCGGTCTTCTGAGGCCCTGCCGCACAGATGCACCATATACCACTCTCCCTCCGGCGTCTCCACCAAATCGCAGTGCCCGGCCTTCTGGAGCAGGATGTCCTCATGATGGCGGGAGGTCAGGATGGAATAGGCCTCCCCCTCCTGCCTACAGGCATCCGCGGGCCGATGCATCTCGTAGGGCCCCCAGACGTCCCTGGCCCGCTGTATGGTCTGGCCGTGAGCTTCCCCTGTGCCGGTATCCGCGCTGAAGAGATAGTACCAGCCGTCCCGCTTGAAGATATGCGGCCCCTCCAGAAAGATGCCGTCGGCGCGGTAGATGTCCCTCACCGGTCCGACCATTCGCCGCCCGGCGGCATCGAATTCCTGCAGCACCAGGCGGCCTGCGTACTTCTTGGGCACCCTGTGGTCCGTCACCATGCTGACCATGTATTTGCGGCCATCGTCATCGTGGAACAGGGAGGGATCGAAGCCGAAATTGTTCAATGCCACCGGCTCCGACCAGGGGCCGTGGATGTCCTCCGCCGTCACCAGGTAGTTCTCCGTGTCGTACATATTGCAGTAAAAGGCTTTCACTATGGTGTACACCAGATAGAAGACACTATTGTCATACGTCAGGCAGGGCGCCCATATCCCCTGGGAGGGCCCCACGCCCCGAAGGTCCATCTGGGACATGCGGGTGAGGGGGTATCCTATCAGGCTCCAGTGGACAAGGTCCCTGGAATGGTGAATGCGCACGCCCGGCCACCACTCGAAGGTGGACGTGGCGATATAGTAGTCTGCTCCTGCCCGGATGATGGACGGATCCGGGTGGAATCCCCGCAGGATGGGGTTGTGTATCATGGGAAATCCCTCCTTCTGTGTCTTTCTGAATTTCTGAATCGCTTTCTCTTCGCGTTCCTTTTTCCATGTTACCATATTGACAAACCTTTTCCCATTTCCTAAAATGTAATCAACTGACTTTTTCTGCAATGATGCATGTCGGGGAAGCCCGCGAGGCGCGGCATTATCTGTGGCTGCCTAAGCCACGATAGACGAAAGGGGATATGCGATGATTACGGTGAATGTCTGCGGCTATGACTCAATGCATAAGATGAAGTTCCACCGTTCCTGTCCTGGCGGCTACGAGGATCATGCCCTGCTGCTCATCAAGACGGCGTCCTATTTTGAGATTGATGGCGAAGCGACGGATTTCGGGCCCAACACAGTGATGGTCTACGGCGCAGGTTCTCCTGTGCATTATGGCTGCCGGAATCCCCATTACAATGACGACTGGATCCATTTCGAGCTGCTGGGGGAGGACGAAGGGCTCCTGCGAGAACTTGCAATTCCTGTGAACCGCCCCTTTACGCTCCCCTGTCTCGGGACGCTGACGGATTACGCCAGACTGGTGGTGCAGGAAAAGCTGTCGGCCCGCCCCCACAGCCCTCAGGCGATCGATTCCCTGATGCATGCCCTGCTTTATTCCCTGGCCGACCAGGTGCACGCGGCCCCCAATGACAATACGGGCAATCTCTATTATTACCCCATGAGCGAGCTGCGCATGGAAATCCAGAACGCTCCCTGGCAAAAATGGGACACGCCCCGGCTGGCCCAAAGGCTCCACCTGAGCATATCCCATTTTCAACATTTGTATAAGCAGTTCTTCGACACCACCTGTATCCAGGACATCATCCGGGCCCGGATCAGGTACGCGCAGCTCTATCTGTGCATCTCGGAGATGACTGTCTCCTCCCTGGCGGCATTCTGCGGGTATGACAATGAGCTGCACTTCATGCGCCAGTTCAAAAAGGTCACGGGCATGACGCCCAGCCAGTACCGTAAGGCCCACCGCGGCTCTGTATTTGATTCTGATTGATTACGCCAACTGCATAACTTCTGCTTCAAGTTCTTTTAGTTCGTCCATTGATAAAGCTGGTACATACTGTGCAATCTTTTCCAGAGAGAGTTCTCCATCCTTAATCATTCTTTCGGCTGTTTCCCTGTCCTTCTTATGAGCAAGAGTATTTTCCATATCCTTCCAATATGTTCTCATTATCTGCTCATTATCAAATAGACTCATCATAATCGTTACTACCTCCACTTCTCTGCTAATCAGATATTCTTTTAAGATGTTTCTGTCTTTGCAAATATGGATTGTTTCTTTAACAGCCTGTTCTGTCATTCCATACAACTTTCTCTGTTCATCGAAAACTTTACAGAAAACGATATATTGGTTGATAATGTCCTCTGTATCACTCTCATAAATAACCTTTGCCCTTACCTCAATATCTATATCTGCTCCGTCAAAAAACTCCTTCGACAAAGATATTGTATCAGGTTTTCTGCCTTTATTACCTGTATAGATAATGTACAATTCAGGTTTAGGGATTTTAACCTTTGTACTCTTGTATAGGCTTTGAGATGTCCTCTCAAAATATTCATGGTAACTTTGTGCCAAATACAACAGTATTCTGATTAAGATATTTACCGTCCATGTAGACTGTGCCTCCAAAAGTAAAAGCAATCTGTTGTTACCCACCATGACACCCAAATCATTATAGAGATTGTCTGTCAGAACATTGTCTATTGTTACAATATCCAGCGTGTCCTCCGTTGCGTCTGTATCCTCTGGGTGTAATGTTTTATACAGCTTCAACAAATTCTTTTTATCTTGGAAAAGGTCTAAAAAGACACTGTTTTTTGCAGTACGCTTTGCCATGGGGCGTGTCCCATTGACTTCCTGCGTCTGTTTTGTATCGTCCGGCACCTTATCACCTCGATTTCTAAAAATCTGTGACAAAAACATACGATATAGCTTACTCTCGCCGCACTTCAATTATACAAAAAAACACATGGCTTTACAATAAAATTCACATTAAATTTCTTTATCCCTACGCTTTATCCTGCCTTGTTGCCTATTATACTGTGGGCTCTCGTTCTGAAGTATCCCCTCAAGGTTCTTCTTGCTGTAGTTGATACTTCTGCATACGCTAATTCCTTTTACTCGCCGCCGAAGCCCCCCTTAATCCGGAGATTCATACTTCTCCTCCCTGCCCACCTCTTTCGCCACCACCACGAAGCGCCCGTCCTCCACCTGATAGGAGCAGGTGGACAGCGTCAGGAAATGGTCCCCCAGCTTCGCCGTCACTCCCGTGTCGTACAGGGACAGCTCCTTGATGCCGTCGTAGAAATAGTTGAATTCCATCTCCGTGTCCGCATGGAAAAAGTTGTAATACTTGAACACCGTATCCGTGGGGTAATACACCTGGCTGTAGAAGACAGCTATGACTTCATACTCCCTTTTGTCTGTCCTGGTATGGACCTCCATGCGCTTATGTTCCGCTGCGTAGCCCTCGTCCTCATACTGCATCAGCCCGCCGAACATAGTCCCTGCCTTCATGTTATGCCCATGGATGATGAGGTTCGTGGTAAGGTTTTCCCCGTACAGCGCGCTGTCCGTGTCCAGAATCAGGCACCCTGCCTTGTCCTCATTCCCGTCGAAATCCCGTTCCAGATAATAGTTCTCGTCCTCCGGGGTCTGCATGGCGGGATAGTCGATGGCCGTCCCGTCCACTGTCAGCCATAATGCCATGTCCCCGTTCTGGACGAAGAGGTCCCCGTAGGGGTTCTTCTCCAGAGGCTTCTGTGTGGCTGCCGGAGCCTCGGCAGGCTGGGCCTCCGTATCCTCTCCGCCCTCCTCCCCGGTCTCCTCTGCGCCCTCCGCCTCCAGCGATACCCCCCGCAGCTCCTCCATCTTCGTCTCCGATTCCATCTCTTCGCCATAGAAGTCCCGCAGCAGGCACACCAGCGCTACCCCAGCCGCCACTGCCACCGCGATGCAAATGCCCGCGATGACCTTCCATCTGTCCACGGGCGCATTTCCTCTGTTCTTATCCATGTAATCTCTCCTTCTCCCTGTCTATCCTCCGGCACTCCTTCTCGCATACCGCGATCACCAGAAA
>NZ_CAPDXS010000053.1:0-7597 GCF_948601915.1 uncultured Acetatifactor sp.
ACCGGGAGGGCTGGCTGGCCGTCCAGGTCTCCCCATTGTCCATGGAGAACATCTCATACTGCACGAACAAATCGGTCCTGGCCCATGCCCAGAGGATTCCCGGAGCCAGCTCCACGAGCCCCGGCTCCTGCAGCCCCGAAGCCGTATTGGCCCAGGGAAGCGAACATCTGGAGCGGGAGCAGGCCCATGTCCGCCCGTCATCGTCCGAATAGAAGAACATCGCCCTGGCGTTGCCGTCCATGCGCCCGTCCCCTCCCCAGGAGCGGTGGCTTGCCACAGGCACCATAATCCTGCCGCTGGCCAGGCGCACAATCCGGTCATTGTTGAGGACAAAGAAATCTTCCTGTTCCGTGCACACGGTCCTCTCGCCCCAGGTCCGGCCGCCGTCCGGGGAACGGCGCAGAAATACCTTGGTTACGGCGTAGGTAATGCGCACCAGATAAAACAGCCCCGGTTTCCCGTCCTCCATCATGAGCAGGCCCGGCGACATCATGTTCACGCCGCCCTCTCCCTCGCATGTCAATATCACGCCCTCGTCCGTCCAGGTTAAGCCTCCGTCAACGGAGCGCATCAGGGCCAAATCCGCAAACGCATGGTCATTGGGCGAATCCCCCTTGAACCTGCTGTACACGAAAATCAGCTCTCCGTCCGCAAGCTCCAGAAAAGTCCCCTCGCTGTTCCGCGGATTGCCTGCCGACGGCGGCAGCTCCGCTGCGACGACGCCGAGATTCTGATACCGCATTCCGTCTGTCATATCCTTCTCTCCCTTCTGTGGCGGACGGGTTTTCCGTCCAATCCAATTCAATCCAATCATATCAGCCAATATCAGCCATATGCCTGCATCAGCCCTTCACGGCTCCCACCATGATACCCTTCACGAAATATTTCTGCAGGAACGGGTATACCATGATGATCGGAAGCACCACGATTACCGTGGTGGCGGCCTTGACCGTCTCCGGGTTGATGTCCATATTGCTTCCGGCCACATCTATCAGGTTCTGGGCGTCCTTTTTCTGCATGGTGTCCAGCATCCTGCGCAGCAGGTACTGCAGGGTGGTCAGTTCCGGCACGCTGCGGGTGTAGATCATATTGTCGAACCAGGCGTTCCACTGGCCCACAATCTGCCACAGGGAGACCGTTGCCAGCACAGGCTTGGAAAGCGGCATGATGATGCGGACGAACACCTGCAGCGGGGAAGCGCCGTCAATGTTGGCCGCCTCCTCCATCCCCTTGTCGATGGAGAAGAAATAGTTGCGGATGATGATACAGTTGTAAATCGAAAAGCCTCCGGGCAGTATGTACACAAGGAAATTGTTCGTCAGATGGAGATTCCTCATATTGATATATGTAGGAATCAGGCCGCCCGAGAAGAACATCGGTATCAGCAGGATGCCCGTGATGAGGCGCCTGTAGGGCATCTGGTCCCTGGTCAGCGTATAGGCCGCCAGACAGGTGACTACGATGTGGAAAGCGGTCCCCAGCACCGTCCTGGCCACCGATATCAGCATGGCGTTCAGAATCTCGGAATCCTTGAAGCAGTAGGCGTAGGCTTCAAACGACCATACCTTCGGGAAAAAGTTCACATGCATGAAAGAGATGTCCTGGGCTCTGGAAAAGGAGCGCACGATCATGTCCCAAAAGGGTATGAGAATCGTGATGCAGAACAGAATCATGAACACGATATTGAAGACATCGAACGCCTTGCTGTAGACCGACTGCTGCATCTTCTGCGGCTTATACTGCTCTTCTTTATTCTTCTTTGCCATTTTCATTTCCTCCTTCCTATCTTCCTGCTATATAATCCTGTATTCCGGATTCGCCTTGCGCGCGAACCAGTTGGCGAGCATCACCAGCAACAGGCTGACCACGTTCTGGAACAGGCCCACCGCCGTGGAGAACGCATACTGGCTCTCTATGAGACCCTTCCGGTATACGAATGTGGAAATGACGTCGGACGTGGAATATACCGCATCATTATACAGGTTGAAAATCGGATCGAATCCTACGCTGATCAGGCTGCCGATGCTGAGGATCAGCATGGTGCACATCGTGGGCATCATGGCCGGCAGCGTCACATAGAGAATCTTCTGGAAACGGTTGGCTCCGTCGATCATGACCGCATCGTAGAGCTGGGTATCGATACCGGAAATCGTCGCCAGGTAGATGACGATGCTGTATCCCGTGCCCTTCCACAGGTTCACAATCAGGTAGATCGGGATGAACATCTTCTGCTGTACCATGAAATACAGCGGCTTCTCAAAAATGCCCAGCCCCACCAGAACCGCGTTCACGATGCCGTTGGTCGGGGACAGCATCTGGTAGACAAAGGTACCCACCACGACCCAGGACAGGAAGTGCGGCATATAGGTAATCGTCTGTACGACCTTCTTGAACTTCAGGTTCATCAGCTCGTTCACCATCAGGGTAAATATGATGGTGACCGGGAAGGACGTAATCAGCGACAGCAGACTGATCTTCACCGTGTTCAGCAGCACCCTGGAAAAGTTCGGATCGGTGAACACCTTCTGGAACTGCTTAAAACCGCTCCAGTCGCTCCCCCAGATTCCCCGCGCCATCTTGAAATCCTTGAACGCGATAGCGATTCCCGGCATGGGCATATAGCTGAACAGAATCAGAAGGACGATTGCCGGAAGCGCAAAAAAGTAGAACGGCAGGTATCGCCTCATCTGTTTCATGCGCTCGTTTCGTTTTTTTGAAGCGTCTTGTTTCATTAGATTCCCTCCTTTTGGTTATTTGGATTTGCTCTCGGAATCTCCAGGCCCTATTCTCCGCGGCTTTCGAGACCCATTTTTATAAATCTCCCCTTTCTCAAAAATAAATGTGATTCGTTCCGGCTCCGGCCGATACAGACCTTTTTGATTGAGGTTGCGATTTATAGTAAAGTCATTATACTTTGAAATATATAAAATTTCAATAAAGAAAATGAAAAAAGTTTTCAGATATTAGAATTTTGTAAATTACTAACAAATTTAGTAGGTCAATTTTATGGATTATGCACAATGCCAAAAACTCAAAGCATTGCATCTTGCTTTGTCAGCTTTCTGCCGAAACAGGATAGTCCAGCGACACCATGGAATCCTCCAGAACCATATCCAATGCATATGCCATCTCCCGGAACATCCGGTAATGTCCCCGGGCGTTGGGATGGACGGCGTCGCTCATACGGCCCAGGAAAGCCTCCGGGCATTCCTGCTGCAGCACACTGAAATTGTGAAAATGATCTACCAGCGGCACTTCCTTCTCCCAGGCCACCTCCCGCACCGCCTGGACGAAGGGCACAATCGCCGTAGCGCGCTCTCCCGCGTCCTCCCTCTGGGGCTGCGGGGCGCGCAGGACGGCCTGGCTGCCCCGGGCCCGTACCATATCCACGATTTCGCACAGCTGTTTCCTGAACAGGGCCCTGTCGATCACGCCCGGGAAGCAGCAGTCATTGGTGCCGAACATGATGACCACCACGTCCGCGTCCGCGTAGGGTCCGTAGCGCATATCCAGCCTCTCCAGGAACTCCTTCGCCGTGGCTCCCGACACGCCGGTATTGATGACCGTGTCGTCCATGCGCCCCCAGTCCTCGCGTATGTACTTCTCCCAAAGCTGCACCACACTGTCATAGCCATAGGTATGCCATGCGCCGTGGGTGATGCTGTCCCCCACGAAAAGCCATTTCATGGGCTCTGCTTTCAGCACGAGCTTTCCGCCGGACGCGAATGTCTCCACGGCAGGCTCCAGGGTCAGGAGCCTTTCGCTCCCGGCCGTCACCTTCGACCGGTCCGCACCTATAGTCTCCAGCAGCCAGTTCGCCTCCGCCAGAGGATCCCGCTCCCCCTCCGCTGCCGGAAGCTCTATCAGCTCCGCCCCAATGGCCTCCGTCTGCCGCCTCAGGCTGGCAAGCCCGCTGCGGAGGGCATCGGGGGACAGCTTCCTGTCTTCCTCTCCCGAGACATAGACCACCGCAGAGGGATGGTAATCGGCCACCCTAACCCGGAACTCCCGCAGGATGTCGTCCACGCAGTATCCGGCTCTGGCCGTATTGAGGACAAAATTCTCCCTCCCGGACAGCTCCTGTCCGCACATATCCCAGCGCACCACTTCCTCGAACAGCCCTGCCATGTTGCGGAAGCCCCTGTTCTCCGAAAAGCCGCCCGCCCCATGTGCGCCTCCGGTGAAGACCCATATCCTGTTCGACATGGGAAATGTCATCCTCCTGCCCATCCTATCTATTCCTCCCATTCCCGCGATTTTTTTCATCTTCTGCCTCCTGGTTTTAAGTCGGTGTATGCGCACCGTTATCTTTCTTCATCCATATCCGCTTTCTGCACTGTATATCCCTGCGCAGTCGTCCAGCTCCTTCCGTGCCTCTGTGCTGATTCCGCAATCAGACATGAAAATATGTTTCACATTGTTTTTTTGAAGTAGCGGCTTCCTTTGGCCCTTCTATTTTATGCACTTTTCCCATAATTTTATTACATAGTACATCTAAATGGGCATTCTGTCAATATTGTATTAATATAGTTTCTAAACTATTGACATTTTTGTTGTCATGATATATAAAAGAGTGTGGGTACATTTGTTTTAATCATGCGAAAAGGAAGCTGGTAACAATGAAAAAATTTTCAGAGGCAACACACGACATCCGAATCGCGGTGGCGGATATCGGCGGCACCTGCATCAAATCCGGCATATGGGAGAACGGCGAGATCCATGAGATACGGGAGACTCCCACCGAGGCCCATCTGGGCGGAGCCCATGTCATGGGACGGGTGGAGGAAATCCTGGAGGGGTATCATGATTTCCAGGCCATCGGCATCAGCAGCGCCGGTCAGGTAAATACGGAAAAAGGTTCTATCCTGTACGCAAATAAGAACATCCCCGGTTATACCGGCACAAATATCCGGGAAATCCTGGAGGCCAGATTCCATGTCCCCGTCAGCGTACAGAACGATGTGAACAGCGCCGCCGCCGGTGAGGCCCATTACGGCGCCGGGCGGGGACACGCGAATTTCCTGTGCCTCACATACGGAACCGGCGTGGGCGGCGCCATCGTCATTGACGGCCAGGTGTACCTGGGGTCTGGGTTCTCCGCCGGGGAATTCGGCGGCATCCTGGTCCATCCCGAGGACCGGGATCCCGGACGGGACATGTTCAGCGGCTGCTATGAGAGGTACGCCTCCACTACCGCTTTGGTGCAAAGCGTCAGGTCCCGGTTTCCGGAGTTCCACAACGGACGGGAGATTTTTTCCCGTCTGGAGGACGATGGGGTGCGGGCGCTGGTGGATCGGTGGATTGCCGAAATCGTCTGGGGCCTCATCAGCCTCATCCATATCTTCAACCCCTCCCTGGTAGTCCTGGGCGGCGGCGTCATGGAACAGGAATATGTCATCACACAGGTGCGGCAGCGGTTGCGGCTGCAGCTCATCCCCTCCTTCCTGAACGTGGAGGTGGTGCCCGCCGAGCTGGGAAATCTGGCGGGAATGCTGGGTGCGGCAGAGGGCGCGCGCAAAGCTTATCATAACCCCCCTACAGCCAGCACCGCCGTACATAAAAGTCCGAGAGTTTAGTCGATGCCGAGGCAAAGGAACATTCACACAAGTTTTGAGGACTTTCACAACAATCGAAAGGAGCACATTTGAAATGAAAAACAAGAGAATCGAACAACTGCAGGGAAAGCTGATTGTATCCTGCCAGGCCCTTCCCCATGAGCCTTTGCACTCCTCCTTCATCATGGGCAGGATGGCGCTGGCGGCCAGGGAAGGCGGCGCACTGGGCATCCGGGCCAACACGAAGGAGGACATCCGGGAAATCCAGTCCCAGGTAGACCTTCCGGTCATCGGCATCGTAAAGAGGGATTATGAAGACAGCAAGATATACATAACCCCCACCATGCGGGAGGTGCAGGAGCTGATGGAGGTGAAGCCGGAGATTATCGCCCTGGACGCCACCAGCTCTGTGCGGCCCGGCGGGCTTACCCTGGACGATTTCTTCCGGCAGCTGAAGGAGACCTATCCGGATCAATTGTGGATGGCGGACTGCTCCACGGTGGAGGAAGCCCTCCACGCCGATGAGCTGGGCTTCGATTTCATTGGGACTACGCTTGTGGGTTATACGGAGCAGAGCAAAGGGGACAAAATCGAGTCCAACGATTTCGAAATCCTGCGGAAGATCATCGCCTCCGCAAAGCACCGCGTCATCGCAGAGGGCAATATCGATACGCCGGAGAAGGTCAGGCGGGTCATCGACCTGGGCGCGTTCAGCGTGGTAGTGGGCTCCATCATCACAAGGCCCCAGCTCATCACGAAGCGCTTCGCGCAGGCCCTTGACTGACGGGCCCTTACGGGCATTACCGTCATTACTATAAACATCCCTATGCCATTCCGTATCGCGAAGTCCAAACCGCAGGGCTGTGTGCTGCCTTGCGGTTCGGCGGGCCTGCCGTAGACCTGCATGTCCCGGCAGGCTGTGTGCCCCTTCTATACTCACGAGCGATGAAGTTTGCTGCAAAGTCCCCATTGGCTTTCGCAATTCCCGCCTTTCGTTTATGGTGAAGCATTGGGATGCATGGGAGTTCAGAATATACTGCCGGTCTGCCGCAAAAGGCAGGAATCCGGCCTGTAAAGGAGAGATATGGACAATACAGCGAAAACGATCGTATGCTTCGGCGATTCCAATACCCACGGTTACAACTCCGCCACCATGGGCCGTTTCACGGAAAAGGAACGCTGGCCCTGTCTGCTGGCAGACCTGCTGGGCCCGGCCTATCTGGTCCGGGAGGAGGGTCTGAGCGGCAGGACCACTTCCTTCGAGGATCCCCTCTTTGAAGGCCTCAGCGGTTTTGCGGCCATCCACCCCTGTCTCATGACCCATGAGCCCGTAGACCTGCTCATCATCATGCTGGGCACCAATGACGTGAAGCAGCGCTTCGCCGCCACCCCGGCCAACATCGCCAAGGGGATGGAACGGCTGGTGACGAAGGCCATCCACACCACGGAGGCCTGGCGCGGCAAAGCCAATATCCTCGTCATCGCGCCGCCTCCCATCGAGGAGGGCTATAAGGGGACGCAGATTCAGGGAGAGATGGGCATAGACTGTGTGGAAAAGTCCCAGGCCATCATCCCCCTTTTCCGGGAGGTAGCCGAGAGGCTGGGCTGCCATTTCCTGGAAGCCGCTTCCATTCCCGGCATGGGAATGTATCCCTATGACTATATGCACTTAAGCCTGGACAGCCACAGGCTGCTGGCCGAGAGGCTGGCGGAGCTTATTCCGGGCATCTGCTGAACAGTGCCCCCTGACCTCGTCTCTGAAAACTGAAAGCTGCGCGGGATGCCGCTCTGCCCGAGGAAGGGCGGCATCCCGCGCAGCAAAAAGCTTTCCTCTCTTCAGACCACCGCTTCTACGATTATTTGGTATCCAAAGCAGAGCTTTTTGACTCCGACTTCTAAGCGCCCACATCCACATACTGGTCTTTTATCCTCCGCATCCGTTCTTCCAGCCTTACCATATAGTGGGATTTTGGGCTGCAGCATCACGGAGACATCTTGTAAAGAAATTTGGTCATTGATAATACTGGGCCTGGGCCTGCCAG
>NZ_CAPDXS010000053.1:7607-10973 GCF_948601915.1 uncultured Acetatifactor sp.
TATTTCCCCTTCTCGTCCGAGAGGAGCTGCTCATGGCTCCCTCGCTGCACCAGCCGCCCCTCATGGAATACGGCGATGTCGTCGCAGAACCGGCAGGAGGACAGCCTGTGGGAGATATAGATGGCCGTCTTGTCCCCCACCATGGTGTCGAAGCCGGAATAGATTTCATACTCCGACAGGGGATCCAGGCTGGCTGTGGGCTCGTCCAACAGCACGAAAGGCGCGTCCTTGTACAGGGCCCTGGCGATGGCGATCTTCTGGGCCTCGCCGCCGGATATCTCTATGCCGCCGTCCGTGATGTCCTGGTACAGGTATGTGCCAAGCCCCTCCGGAAGCTCCTCCAGCCGCTCTCCCAATCCGGCCTGGCGCAGCACCTCCTCTGCCTTCCCTTCGTCCACCTCCACGGAGGCCGCCACGTTCTCCCCCAGGGGCATGGAAAGGAGCTTGAAGTCCTGGAACACCACTGAGAACAGCCGGACATACTCGTCCTGCCGGAACTTGCGGATGTCCACGCCGTTCAGCAGAATCTCCCCCTCCTGTGGGTCGTAGAGGCGGCACAGGAGCTTGATCATGGTGGTCTTGCCGGAGCCGTTCATGCCCACGATGGCCATACGCTCCCCGATGCGCAGCTTTAAGGAGAAGTCCTCCAGGGCATAGCGCTCCGTCCCAGGATACCGGAAGGAGACATGACGGAATTCTATCTCATACTGATTGTCCAGCCGTTTCTCCACAGGGAGCTTGCCCTTGTACATCTCATCGCTGACGTTCAGCATCTCCAGGGTGCTGGCCACCCTCCTGGCGGTGAGGGACAGCTCGCTTAACCAGTAGCCCATGCACTGGATGCTGTTCAGGATGTTCGTGATGGAGCCTGCGAACTTGATTACACTCCCCACCGGAAACGCCCCCAGCAGGACATAGGCCGCGGAAATCAGGTAGCCTGCCAGCGTTGCCAGGCTATATGCGGCTCCCTGCAGGAACCCCAACCGTCCCGACAGCTTCCCCATGACGGATGTCCATGGGATGACCTTCTCGCCCTCCCGCATGTTCCCCACCGTATAATGCTCCATCAGATTGTATCCGTCATAGAGATGGATGTCCTTGATGAAATGGTAGTCCCCGCTTAAACAGCGGCGCGTCCAGTGCCCGCAAAAGGAATAATATTTCCGGTACAGCTCCTCCGGGTACAGCTCCTCCGGTTCCTTCAAGAGCTGCTCCTGATAAACCGCGCCTGCCTTCGTCCTGGCTCCGGCGAGGAGCCACAGCGCCACAAGCAATACCACAAGCCCCAGGTACATCCACGGATTGCCGTGGGTGACGATAATCTTCAGGATGGGGATGGCCACCACCACGGAGCAAAGCAGTCTGCATATCCCCGACACGACGAATTCCAGATTCCAGAATGCGCTGCCAATCCCGGCTCCCCAGTTATTGTCCTTCCAGATGCGGTCCGTGAGCTTCTTGACATAGGGGCTCTCAATCAGGGAATAGTCCATCTGCTGGAACTTGGCGGGGAAGTCGCTGTCGTAGGTCAGCCAGATCAGGGACTGCTTCGGCTCCACGAACTCGTTCTTCAGGAAGCTGGAGGCCGCGGAGAGCAGGAACGAGGAGCTCAGGAGCAGGATTACCGGCTTCCCCAGTTTTTCCATAGACGCGCCCTCCCAGAGCAGCTCCAGGATATCCGCGGAGAACACCAATCCAAGCGCCGCCTCCACTGCATCCAGCACCAGCCGGAGCGTGGCCAGGAGGAAATAGGTGTTATCGGTTTTTTGAATATATCCTAACATGTTTTTTATGTATCTGATATTGTCCTTCAGTGGAATTTTGCTTGTCAAATCATCCGGCATATTTTTGACCCTCTTTCTCATCATTCAAATTCTATCGCTGCCATCTGCTCCGCGGCTGCCTGTCCATCTCCTGACACATAGTACCGGGACTGTATCTCGAACATTTGAGCGTAGCTTCCCCCCAGCGCCATCAGCTCCTCGTGGGTGCCCTCCTCCTTGATCCGTCCGTCCTCCAGGAAGAGGATCCTGTCCGAGAACTTGGTGCTGGCCAGCCTGTGGGAGATGAACAGGGAAGTCCGGCCTTTGCTGATTTTCACGTATTCCTCATAAACTTCACTCTCGGCGATTGGATCCAGCGCCGAGGTGGGCTCGTCCAGAATCAATATACTCCCGTCTTTATACAATGCCCTGGCAAGGAAGAAGCGCTGGGCCTGGCCTCCGGACAGCTCCACGCCGTCCTTGAAGGCCGTCTTCGTCATAAAGGAATCCATTCCGATGCCCCGCTCCCTGAAGGTCTCTTCCAGCCCGGCCTCCCGCAGGGCCGCCCAGGCCCGCTCCTCATCCGTCTCCCCGGGCTTGCGCAAGGAGATGTTGCAGCCCACCGGGTAGGGGAAGATGGTGGCTTCCTGGAACACCACGGAGAACAGATCGTACAGCGCCCGCTTGGGCACCCCCGCGATGTCCACGCCGTTGATCAGTATCTGCCCCTCGTCCGGCTCGTACAGGCCGCAGAGCAGCTTCACCAGCGTGGTCTTGCCCGCGCCATTGATGCCCAACAGCGCCACCTTCTCCCCGGGCCGTATCACCAGGTTGAAATGGTCGTACACCTTGGAGCGCTTTTCTTCCGTGGAGGACTCTCCTCCCCCGGAACGGCCCTCTTCCGCGGAAGGCTCCTCTTCCGTTTTTTCCCCATAGGAAAAGCTCACGTCCCGGAATTCAATCTCCACAGGGGTCCGATACAGCGCCGCGGGCACCTCTCCCTCCCCGCCGATTTCCGGAAGTTCCATATGGGCCCGCATGCAGGAGGCATCCGCATTCGCCAGCTTCAGTCCGGAATAGGTGTCAACGATGTTCGTGACGAAGCCGGAAAAACCCGTAATCGCCCCGAAGTACACCAGGAACTCCGCGGCGGAGATGTCCCCCTGGAGACAGGTGCAGATCAGGTATGCGTAGGCGAAGCCGTTCCTGCACAGGCTCAGCAATAGCTGTAGAAGGTCTGTGGCGAACATCCTGCGCCGGTTCTTCTTCTCCAGCTTCAGCCTGTGTCCAAAGAGATTCTCTCGAAACGCCATCAGCCAGTCGTTCATGGCAAAGATGCGCACGTCCTTGGCCATCGTGGTATCCTTCATGGCCCGATTCAGGTAACTGATTTCCCGGTCGGACTGGGCGAACTCATCTCTGAGGGCAAGCTGCCAACGGTTCTTCATCCGCAGAATCCCGTAGTTCACCAGGGACAGCCCCAGAAGCAGCGCCACCAGCCAGGGCTTCAGGGTGCTCAGCACCGAGGAATACAGGAAGAAGCTGACCACGTTCACCAAAAGCCACCTGGGGTCGAGATCGGAAGAGCGTCGTGTAGGGAAAG
>NZ_CAPDXS010000053.1:10983-30414 GCF_948601915.1 uncultured Acetatifactor sp.
TGTAGCTCACCGCCCAGTCTCCACCCTGCATGGACTGATAGGCACGCCTGGTAATCTTCTTCTGCGGAATGCCCTTCTTCCATTCACCGTACTCTACATATTTATAGAGGCATTTCGTCTGCTTCAGGACGGCCTCGCCCAGCAGGATGTTGCGGAACGTATTTTCGTAGAAATAGGTTTTGGAGCCCGCCTGGGAGACCAGGGACTCCGCAATCAGCGCCACCCCGCCCGCAAGCGCTATCACTGCCAGCCCCTGAAAAAGCCCGCCCTCCGATACCTGGCTCAGCACGATGCCCGGCATCAGGATGCCGAGGAAGGGGAGCAGTATCCTGCCAAACATGGTAACGGCATGGTAGACTGCCACATGGGGGAATTCCCGGTAGAGCAGCCTGTAGTAATACCGGATGTTGGAGAGCAGGGGGTAGCTTGGCGTGCTCTCTGTCTTCTCCGGGATTTTATCCCTGCGGATGGTTTTCGGTCCGTTCCCGGTTCCTGTCCTGCCCATTGGCTTTTGCTTCATCGGCTCCTTTTTTCGTCTGGGCTCTTTTCGCGCTCCAATCATGGCTTTCATCCTTTCCAGACAGCGGTCTGAACTCTGTGCCTCTCTAACGCTGTCTAAACCTATTTTAGCGCATCCGCGAAAAAAAGAACCGTTTCTGCACGAACGGTTCCTCTTTTGCACGAAATGCATTCCATATCCGAGATATCCTGTGGCAGGCGAACCTTTGGCAGATTCCTACAGCGGCAGCAGAATCTCCGTGGCGAAGACATTGCCCTCATCCTGCCTGTTCAGATATCCTCTGTACTTTTTCACCACCTTGTCGATTCTGTACAGCCCGTAGCCATGGCTGTCCGTGCCCTTTGTGGAAAGGTACTTTCCAAAGCCCTTCCGGTAAGCGCCGTCCGCGGCGTTCATCACATAGATATAGAGGTTGTCCCTGACCTTCGCCATGTAGAAGCGCAGGAACCGCTCCTCCTGCGGCACCTTCAGGCAGGCCTCCATGGCGTTGTCCAGCAGGTTCCCGATCATGACGCTTAAATCCACCTCAGAGACAGGGAGATCCGGCGGCAGGGCGGCGGTGGCATCCACCCGGATGTCCCTGGCCTTCACCACGGAAAGCTTGCTGTTCAGGATGGCGTCCACCATGGCGTTCCCTGTGCGGATTTGAATGTCTACAGAATTGTAGTCATCCGTCAGCTCCCGCAGGTAACTCCCAAGCTGTTTCGTCTGTCCCATCTCCAGATAGGCCTGCATGGTCTGGAGATGGTTTTTGAAATCATGCCGCCAGCCCCTGGTCTGGCGGTACAGATTGTCCACCTCCTCGCAGTGCCTGCGGGTCAGGTCATCCTGGTATCTGGCAATCTGGCGCTCCGCCAAATGGCGGACGTACAGGCGGGTTCCCACAAGAGCCCCGGGAACCGCCGCTATCAATAATAGGATAATGTATTGGTCCATCCAATATATCCCTGCCTTTCAGTCAGCCTTTCTACGCATCATAGCATATGGCGATACGGATTGCAGGAGATCCGAGTCCTATCTGCCAGAAAGCGCTTCCGGCAGATTCCCGGAGCGATGGTTAGTATGCTTATTCCGTAAGGCCAGGCCCCACGAATGCCCTGATGAACCTGTCGTTCACCTCATTGTACATTCTGCGGCTCACGGGCACCAGCGCGCCGCCCTCCATGCCGATGTCCTGCCTGCCTACCCTGGATACCCTCCGCAGGTTCACCAGATAGGAGCGGTGGCAGAACAGGAAATCCCCGTGCCCTTCCAGCTTCTTCGCCAGTTCTCTGATTCCCAGCTTTAGCTGTAAGCGCTCTCCCATACATTCCAGCACGCAATAATGTCCTACCGCCTCCCCGTAGAGGATTCCGGACACGTCCGTCTTCACCAGCCCCTCCTCCGTGGGCAGGAGAATCCACTCCGCGTCCTCCTCCCGCCGCTTCAGGCACTTATCCAGGCATTCCCACACCTTCTCTTTGCGCAGGGGCTTCAACAGATAGTGCATGGCTTCCACTTCGTAGCCCTCCTGCATATAGTCGGCGATTCCGGTGGTGAATATGATGTTCAGCTTCTTTCCCTGCTCCCGAAGCCGCTTCGCAAGACTGATGCTGTCCGTCCCGCTCATCATGATGTCCAGGAAGAGCACATCGCAGCACTGCTGCCCGCACCACGCAAAGTAGAAGGCCTCGCTGGAAGTGAAGGCCTCCACCTCCACTTCCAGCCCTTCCCTGGCCCTCCACTCTTCGATATATTTCGTCAGGATGTCCCTGTGCGTCTGTTCATCGTCCACAATGGCAATGTGCAGCATGGCTCCTATCATCTCCCTGATAAATAGTAACCCATTTTCTCCTGTCCGTCAATGTCTCAAAGCTGTATCACCTTGCAAGCAGCCAGTCAATCAGGCCCATGGACTTAATCCCCTCATAGGAAGCATCAAGCCCGGGATTCAGAGACAATACAATCTTCTCATAATTGTCCGGAATCTTCTGCAAAGGGGCCAGCTCTCTGTTTCGGACGGTCTCGCTTGCCATGGATTCCGTCACCTGCACGTAAAGCTTATCATCGGCTTTCGTGGCAATGAAATCCACCTCGGCATTGTCCACCTTTCCGATAGCCACATCATAGCCTCTGCGCATCAGTTCGAAATACACTACATTCTCCAGCGCATGGCCGCTGTCCCGGTTTCGGAAGCCGAGCAGGTAGTTGCGCAGACCGATATCCACGATATAGAACTTGCCCAGAGTGCGCAGATATTCCTTGCCCTTGATGTCAAAACGCTTGATTTCATAGAAAAAATAGGATTCCAGCAAGGCGTCCACATAGGCCTGGATCGTATGTGCACTGGGGGTTCCCTTTCTCCTCCCGTCCTCCAGAAGCCCCTCATTGGACAAAGTCTTCCCAATGGAGGACACGGAAATGCTGCTGCCGATGTTGTCCGCCAGAAACAGGATAATCTTTCTAAGAAGCGCCGGATCCGTAATCCGCTTCTGCCCTCTGCGCTTTTCCCGCTCCAGGATGTCCCGGATGACCACAGTAGAATATATGCCGTCCAGCAGCGTCAATGCCCTTTCCTGATTCAGGCCCACATCCGCAATGCCCGGCATACCCCCGAAGCGCATATAGGCCTCAAAGACCTCCCTCATATCGTAGCGCTCGCCGCTTTTGTCAAAGACCTGTTTCCTCATGCCGCCCAGCGCGCTCTTTCCCTCCCTGACCTCAAAATCATGGAAATACAGGAATTCTCCAAAGGAGAGGGGGAGCATCTTAATCTCCACGCATCTGCCGGCCAGGTAAGTGGCGTATTCGGAAGACAGCAGCCATGCATTAGAGCCGGTTATATAGATATCGCAGTCAAAGTCCACACGGAAAGAATTCACCGTCTCTTCCCAGCCCGCAATCCGCTGTACTTCATCAAAGAAAAAGTACATGCGCTGCCCCTGGAGAACCCGCTGCTTCACGTAATCATAAAAGGTGTCCGCAGTCAGCTTTTGAAATGCATGGGATTCAAAGTTCATCTCCACGATCTGAGGAGCCGTGACACCCGTTTCCCTCAGATGGGCCACCATCAGCTTCAGCAGGCTGGATTTGCCGCAGCGCCGAATTCCCGTCACTACCTTTACAGGTTCTGTGTCGCGAAACGCGATGATTTTATCCAGATACAGATCCCGTCTTTTGAGTTGGCTGCCGTCTATCATGATGCATCTCTCCTTACAACGAGATTGTAGCACAAACTTTTGCAGAAATCAAGTTTTTGCACTGAAGTGCATAAACTTATATATTTCGACTTTTTTTGCATTGAAGCGCAGAAAATTCCATCCTGTCACTGCCTGGTAAACTGCTAGACGCAGATGACCTGGTAAGGCCTGATGTCTGTATGATCGGTAGGCAGCTCTTCCCGCAGTTGGCATCGATAGCCCACCGCTATGGTGTGGGCCTGTAGGACCGGCTTGTCCGCCAGGTATCTGTCGTAGAAGCCCTTGCCGTATCCCAGCCGGTTCCGGAATTGGTCAAAGGCCACGCCGGGCATCAGCAGGAGCGTCTGTTCTGCTCTGTCCGGAGTATAGATGTAGCGCTGCGCGTCTCCCGGGGGCTCCGGAATCCCTTTGTAGCCCGGGGCCAGATTTTCCAGGGCTTCTATCCTGAAAAAGGCCATCTCAGGATCTTTGTCCTTCAGAACCTTGGGCACGTATACCTTCTTGCCTGTCTTTAGCGCTTCTGTCAGGATCTCCATGGTGGAGATTTCGCTCCCGTAGCTCACATAGCAGAGGAGATATTCCGAGCGGCAGAACCACTGGTGCCCCAGGATGCGCTCCGTCAGCAGGGTGTCGCCTTTCTTTCGGGCTTCCGGGCTCAGGCTGTCCCTTTCGCGCAGGATGCTTCTTCTGATTTCGCGCTTTTCCGAGTCATGTTCCATTTGTCGTCCTTTCGGTGCATGGTCGTGTCATGGGTCGTAGGTTCAGCTTTCGCGGCGGGGCTTGCCGCCGAATTTTTCGCCCAGGTTCTCCATGGTGCCGTCGGGCCGCTCGATGGTGATGTTGTCAAGCTGGCCACGCAGGTTCGCTCTGACGCTTGCCACGTACTCCTTGCGCAGGCGGGCCTGTTCCGCTTTTTCCTCCTCGGTCAGGCCCTCGTTCTGGGATTTATGGTACAGCGCGTTGATTCGTGCGATTCTTTCGTCCATGTTCATGATTCTTGTCCCCTCTCTTCCTTTTCCCTATGATTGATCTGGTGATGCCGCTCTTGCTTGCCGTATCTCTTTTATGGCGCATACTCCCTGGCGATGGCCTCTGCCACCCGGATGCCGTCCATGGCCGCGGAAACGATTCCTCCGGCATAGCCCGCTCCTTCTCCGCAGGGATATAGTCCACGGATTTCCGACTGGAACTGTTCGTCCCGGTGAATCCGCACCGGTGACGAGGTGCGGCTCTCCACACCGGACAGGCAGGCATCCGAGCTGTCGAATCCGGCAATCTGCCTGCCGAAAACCTCCATTCCTTCCAAGATGGCCTGGTTGCATGATTTGGGGAGGATGCGGCTCACATCGGCCCAGGCCCACGCTCCCTTGCACTGGGGATACAGCTTGCCAGCAGTGTCCTGGGCATCAGTTTCCTGGCAATCCCCGCCCTGCGCATTTATTCCCTGCCCGTTTATGCCCTGGGCGAAATCTCCTGCCCGCTCCCGGATTCCTTCGGCCCCGTCCCCTTCCACGTGCCGCTTGCTTTCCACGCACCGTTTGAAATCGCCGTACCGCTGTACCGGAATCTTTCCGCCGCCCACGGCATATGCCCGCTCCTCCAGCCGACGCTGGAACGCGATTCCAGCCAAAGGATGCTCCGATTCGAAGTCATCCGGCGTGACGGTGACGATGATGGCGCTGTTGGCGTTTTTGCCGTCCCGGGCGCTGTAGCTCATGCCGTTGACTGCCGTGCGGTTTTCCTCGGAGGAGGCGTTGACCACGTAGCCGCCGGGGCACATGCAGAAGGAATAGACGCCCCTGCCGTCTCTGGCTTTCGCGGTCACCTTATAGGGGGCAGCGCCCAGGCCTCCCGGCTCTGACGTGCCGTACTGGCTGATGTCGATCATCCGCTGGGAGTGCTCCACCCGAAGCCCTACGGCAAAGGACTTGGCCTCCATGGGCACTCCCCTGTCAAGCAGCATGGAGAAGGTGTCCCGGGCGCTGTGGCCGATGGCAAGCACAAGCTGGCCGCATTCCAGGTACTGCCTGGGCTTCTCATCCGTAAGGCACGCTCCGTCCATAGGGTTTCCACATTCCAGGGAATGCCCCGCTACTGTAGAGCGCTCCCCCTGTACGGCAGGCCTCTCCACAGTCACGCCCTTCACGCGCCCAGCCTCCACATGGATATCCGCCACTCGGCTCTCGAAAAACACCTTTCCGCCCAGCCGGATAATCTCCTCCCGCATACGCCTCACCACATCGCAGAGCACGTCCGTGCCGATGTGGGGCTTGGCCTCATAGCAGATGCTCTCCTTTGCGCCGAATCTGACGAAGGTCTCCAGTACCGCTCTATTCCTGCCGTCCCTGTCCTTTACCAGCGTATTCAGCTTCCCGTCGGAGAATGTTCCTGCTCCGCCCTCGCCGAACTGCACATTGGAGGCTGGGTTCAGCTTCCCGTTCTCCCAGAAAACCTCCACGTCCCGTTTGCGCTCCTCTACGCATTTCCCCCGCTCCAGCAGTATGGGCCTATAGCCGTGCAGCGCCAGGAAATAGCCGCAGAACAGCCCTGCCGGTCCTGTCCCCACGATGACCACGGGGGCTTTCCGTTCCCGATTTCCGGGTGTCGGGAAACGGTACGCACAACGCCCTCCTTCCGGCCCTTCGGATCTGCACACCAGATTTTCCTTCCCCCGGAACCTATGTAGAATCCTGTCCTCGTCCTTTACAGCCACATCCACGGAATAGCTGTAGAAAATCACGGGCTTTTTTCGGGCATCGATGGACTGCCGGATAATTTTCAATTCCGTTATATTCTGTTCGGGCACCCGCAATATGGATGCGGCCTGTCTCTTAAGCTCCGCCGCCGTATGCCCTGTCCTCAATTTCACCTGATTGACCCGAAGCATCCAAACCTCCTGTCCTTATACGCGGGAAATCCGTTTTTCCCTGCAGCCTGCCGCCCCGCATCCCGCTATGAAGCCGCTGCACCAGGCCCACTGGAGATTGTAGCCGCCGCACCTGCCGTCCACGTCCAGAAGCTCTCCGGCAAAATAGAGGCCCGGCACCAGGCGTGACTCCAATTCTTCCGTCACCTCGTCCAGGGGCACTCCCCCTGCGCAGACCTGGGCGCTGTCATAGGGATTGCTGCCCACCACATGGACGCTCCAATGCCTGCACAGCGCGAAGACCTTCGCCAGCTTCCTTTCGTCCGCCTCTCCTACGCTTTCCGTGGCCTTCAGTCCGGCCAGCTTTATGAAGAGGGTCATGAGCTTTTTATGCAGCATCCCTGTAAAGAACTCCTCCACGGTGCGCTGCCCCTGCAGAAGCCTCCTGCCCGCGCACATCGCCGCGAAATCACTGTCCGTGTAATCCGGCAGGAAATCGATGACAACCTCCACTTCCCTGCCAGGCTCCTTTGGCTTATTTCCCTGTCTTCTTTTCTCTCCCCGCCTCGCTGACGCGCATCCTCCAGCAGCGGTCTGATCTGTCGCATTATCCGGATGCCTGAGAGAAGCGTCTCCTTCTCCGCCGCGGCCAGCCTCCCCGGGATTCTTCCCCAATAATATGTAATTCACGGTACGGCTCAGCTGGAACACGGGAATCCCTGAGATTCCGTACTCCGTCAGCTGCAGCTCCCCACGCTCTCTGCTTATGCATTTCCCCTGCCAGCAGACCGACAGCTCCGCATCCGCCCTGACTCCGGCTACTGCCTTCAGGCAGTCCTCCCTGCATCTGAGCTGTACCAGGGCCGGGACTGTGGGAACCAGGCTGTGCCCCAGCCCTTCCGCCAGCCGGTATCCGCTGCCGTCAGAGCCTGTCTTGGGCACCGCCTTCCCCCCGCAGGCCAGGATGACCCGGTCAAAGGAGCGGCCGCCCTCCCTGCCCTGAACGTTGAACTGCCTTGCCCTTCTGCCCAGCCGGATGGACTCCGCCTTAAAATCCGTCGCCACCTCCACGCCCGCGGCCCTGACCTCATAGCGCAGCACGTCGAGCACTGCCGCCGCCTGCTCGCAGGCCGGATACAGATAGCCGTTCCTGCTCTTTACCATCAGTCCGATCCCCTGAAAAAAGGAGATTGTGTCCGCCGTGCCGAACTGCCCCAGGAGCTTCTCCAGCAAATCCGGACATCCTGTGTAGTAGTCCTCGATGCCAAGCCTCTCGTTTCCCAGATTGCATTTCCCGTTGCCGGTGGACAGTATCTTCTTTCCCAGCCTGTCATTCCCCTCCAGCAGCGTGACCTTCGCCCCGCCCCTGGCCGCCGCGATCGCCGCCATCATCCCGGCGGCTCCGCCGCCTACGATGCCCACTGTATTTCCCATGAACCGCTCTCCTGTCCTAACTTGAATAATTCTCCAGAAAGCTGTAAAGCTCCTCCTCGTCCCTGATCCACATCATATCGATGATGTTCTGCTGCAGATGTGCCGGCAGGGAATCCAGGCTGATGTCCGTCTCGATATACACGGTCTTCCTGTCCTCCAGATAGACGATTACCTCATTGTCGTATGCCGCCAGATAGAAGCTGCTGCTGGGCTGGACGAATTTATAGTCCATCCTGACCACCACCCGCTCCCTGGAGAAGGACAGCACCTCCAGCCCCACGAAGCCCCGCTCCAGCTCGGACAGCGGAGGGAAAGCCTCATAGACCTCCATGGCCTGCAGGAACTGCTCCCTGTTCATGCCCACGTATTTGTCCGGCAGCCGCCATGTGGTCTCCACCACCGTGTGGTACAGCACATCCGTCTCCTCCAGCACGTACTTGGTGTCCACGCACAGGGTCTCCGCGGAGACCATGACTTCCTCCGCGTCCTCCGCCGTCTCAGCAGGCCCCTCCGCTCCGTCTCCTTCTGCTCCAGGCTCCGTCTCCTCCGGCACCGATCCCGCCTTCTGGCCAGAGGCCTGTCCATTCTCCGCGCTCTTCTCCACAGAGGCCCGGGGAATCTCCGCATCCTCCCCGGCCTCCTCTCTCTGGTAAAAGAACCAGGAGGACTTCACGCCCACATAAAAACCAATCCCCAGCACCAGCAGGGGATATACAATGAATAAGCTGATACATTTTACATACTTCATAGTATTCTCCTTGGAAATCACCTTCCACGGACATCTCTTCTTCTATTCGTAATCAGTATCAGCTATTTTCCTACTATTTATACAAATCCAGACCCCTTTGCCTCAAAAAATCCGCAGCAGCTGCCCCAGCCTGCCGATCAGCCGCCCGCCCGGAACCACCTCCAGCTCCTGTTCCTTGAAATTCCGGAGCAGCAAAAGCATAATCCAGTATATCAGTCCCGCCACCGCAAGCGCCACAAGCAGCATGGCCAGGCTGCCCAGACGCGCTGCGAACAGCTTCCTCATCAGCAGGCATATCAGCCCTGCCACGCCCCCGGCCCCCAAGGGTATCGCAAAAGTGCCCAGCCAGTCAGGCCGCACCCGCATCTGCCTGTAAGCAAAGACACCCAGCACCACGCACAGGACCCCGCCCGCCGCCAGGCCGCCGTACACAAGGGACAGGACGCCCACCTTGCCCATGCCGGCCAGGACGGCTATAGAGAAGACCACATCCGCCCCGCAGGCCGCTGCCAGCACAGAATATTTCTTCCCCATCGCGTGCAGGAGCCTCCTGAAATATCCGCAGAGCGGGATCAGCACAATCAATGCGGAGCCCTGTCGGAGCATGCGGGCCGCGGTCTGCGCGTTCTCCGGATGCAGGAGATCCGCAATCTGTTCCCCCATCACCGCCACGAACACTGCCAGGAAGATGCCGTGCACCAGGCCGATATGGACTCCGCTCTGGAACACCGTCCTGGCGAAGCGGTTCTCCTCCCGCTTAAAGCACTGGAAGATCCTGGCAATCACCGGCAATACCGCAATCCTGACCAAGGCCGTGACGATCCCGCACACCACCAGATATTTCCCCACATACAGGCCGTAATCCACAGCCGTCTGCCCTCCGGCCTCCCCGCTCCCGCCGAGGAACAGCAGCCCCAGCGCAAAGGGAAGGAACACGCACAGATCCGTGGCCCAATGAGGCCATCTGGCGCTGTGCAGATACCTGGCGCAGTCCCAGGCAGAGTCCGCCGCATACATCCCCTCCTGCTTTGCCCTCCGCTCGGAGCGGCGGCTCCCTCTGTAGACGAGACCAAGGAAAAGGATTACCGGCAGCTCCGAAAGGTTCACAGCCAGGGCGATTCCCAGGCCGCCGTACATGGCCACGAAATTCTCCTGCCGCAGCAAGCTGCCCACCTTTTCCCCATAGCCTCCCACCAGATGGCAGAACAGGATTCCGAATCCCAGCAGGAATGCCTGCCGCAGGATTCCGGCTATGGCCCTCGGCGCCTCCGAGCCCTCCCCCTGGAAATAGCCCGCCAGCACCGCGGAGACTGTCCGCAGCAGCACGGCCGGGGACATGGCCAGAAGAATCAGCCCGCTATAGGGGATCCGGAACAGCTTCTCCGCCACCACGCCGGAAAGCGCTGCCAGGCACAGGCTCACTGCCAGCCCCAGTATGGACTGGAACAGCATGGCGCTGCCACGCATCCTGGCGATATTCCTGTACTGTCCCTTGTTCTTCCTGGAGCGCAGCAGCCTCCCAAGCGCGTCCGACAGACCTCCGCTTATCATAATCCAAAATAACGTACATACCTGTACGGCCACTGCCGTATATGTGATTCCGTTATCTCCCGTCAGCCCTCC
Organism: uncultured Acetatifactor sp.; assembly: GCF_948601915.1. Classification (NCBI taxonomy): domain Bacteria; kingdom Bacillati; phylum Bacillota; class Clostridia; order Lachnospirales; family Lachnospiraceae; genus Acetatifactor; species uncultured Acetatifactor sp. The sequence continues at coordinate 21,354 of NZ_CAPDXS010000053.1, forward strand.
CAGGACATATATCGCAACGAACATCAATATATCGGAAAGCGCCTCCGCCTGGCGCCTTTTTGCCTCTGCCTGATTCATCCGCCGTCCCTCAATCAATCTCTCGTGATGCCCAATCCCGTCAGTATCTCTTCCTGCCTGCGCTCCATCCGCGCCCGCTCTTCCTCTTCCATATGGTCATAGCCGCACAAGTGGAGCATGCTGTGGGCCACAAGGAAAGCGAATTCCCGCCTGACGCTGTGCCCGTACTCCTGCGCCTGCCCATACACCCTGTCCACGGAAATCATGATATCCCCCAGCACCAGCTCCCCGGTCTCCGGGTCGAAATAATCCGCCTCGCTGTCCTCGCCGATGTCGAAGACACCCTCCTCTTCAAAGTCCACATTGGGAAAGGAGAGGACGTCCGTCTCCCTGTCAATGCCCCTGTACTCCCGGTTCATCTCACGTATGCCTCTGTCGTCCGTCAGCAGGACGTTCACCTGGGCCTCATAGGGGCAGCCCTCCGCCTCCAGCACCGCCTCGCACACCAGCCTTGCCGTATCCTCCGCGGAAAAGTGAAATTCCCGCTCCGTCTCGTTCTCCATGTATAAATTCATCCCTGTCGCTTCCTTCCCCTGACCCCAGTCCGGAAGAATGCCCGCACTATGGGCATTCTTCTGTGTGAAGCTTAAGCTTCTCAGCGGGCGCCTCTTTTCACACCGCGTTCCTTATTCCTCCGGCTCCTGGCCGCTTCCTTTCCCTCGAAGTCCTCATAGGCCTTGACGATCTTCTGCACCAGCGGGTGGCGCACCACGTCCTTGCTGGTCAGTGTGCAGAAAGCGATGTCGTCTATCCCCCGCAGCACCCTGGCGGCGATGTCCAGCCCTGATTTCGCGTCCGGAGGCAGATCCTTCTGGGAATCGTCCCCCGTGACCACCACCTTGGAGCCGAAACCGATGCGGGTCAGGAACATCTTCATCTGGGCCGGCGTGGTGTTCTGGGCCTCGTCCAGGATGATGTAGGCATTGTCCAGCGTGCGCCCTCTCATGTAGGCCAGGGGCGCCACCTCTATCAGGCCCTTCTCCATATTTTTGGCAAAGCTTTCCGCCCCCATGATCTGGTACAGGGCATCGTACAGGGGCCGCAGATAGGGATCCACCTTGCTCTGCAGGTCTCCCGGCAGGAAGCCCAGCTTCTCCCCGGCCTCGATGGCAGGTCTGGTGAGGATGATCCTGCCCACCTCATCGTTCTTGAATGCCGTTATCGCCATGGCCATGGCCAGATAGGTCTTCCCCGTTCCGGCCGGGCCTATGCCGAATACCAGCATATTCTTCCGGATAGCGTCCACATATGCCTTCTGCCCAAGCGTCTTTGGCTTGATCGGCTTGCCGTTCACCGTGTGGCAGATGCAGTCCCCGTCTATCTGCGCCAGCGCCTCCTCTTTCTCTTCCATCCCCAAAGCAATCGCGTAATCCACGTTCTGTTCCTCGATTTCGTTTCCCCTGCCGGAAATGATGGACAGTTGTTCCAGGACGCTCCTGGCCCGCTTCACCATCTCCTCTTTTCCGGTAATCGTCAGTTGCCCGTTGCGGTCTACGATGGCTACGCCAAAGTCCCGCTCCATCTTCTTCACGTATGCGTCCTGCATACCGAATATCTTCTGCATATGCGCTGTAGGCATATCCATCCTTACCGTAAATTCATCCATCTGTCCCTGTTTCCCCAACCTCGATTCTTTCCGTTTCAGCGCTTTTCCCCACAGGCTCCTGCACCAGGAATTCCCCCGTCAGCGCCCATGCTTCGCTGCCTTTTTCTATTCTAACATTTTTTTCAATAATTTGTACCCCTTTTTCCTCTAATTCTGCAAGAAAATCCATTAATTTTTGATTAAGATGCGCTCTTGCCTCTTCTTCCGTATATTTGTATTCCATATTTTGATACTCCCGGTACGTCACGGTGCCCCAGAACACAGGCACAGACAGCTTCTCCAGCATCAGGGGCCTGCTCTCTCTGATTACGCTGTCGTAGACAAGGAAGGGACGGTCCTCCGGCATCGCCCAAGACCTTTCCCCCAGCTTTATGTAATGGCTGCTCTTCTCCCGGCCCGTGTACTTTTTCTCGATGTGGTCGAAGGGCAGGCTGGCGGTGAACGCCGACGCGTGCTCCAGCATGATGTCCGCGTCCGCGTCCACGTAGCTGTACTCCCGCACGGTGGCGTCCTCATTGTAGACGGGGACCTTTCCCTCCACCAGCACCGTCCCCTTCTCCACCGTGTCGCCGATCGCCACCTTCGGGACGCCGCTCCTGACGATAATCGACACCACTCTGCCATCGTATTCCGCCACCAGATCCGTCCCGGGCGTGTTCTTCTGCTCTTCCGTGCTCATGGGGGCATCGTTCTCCTTGATGTCTATCAGCAGCTTCGTGCCGTCCAGGCGGGCGGAGGCCCAGGTGATCTGAGGGAACTGTCTGCGTATCTGCTTCTCCAGTTCCTGGATGTCCAGGTCGTCCCGCCGCATGCCGATCCGCACCTGGTTCTCCTTCAGGAAGTTCTGGAACACATCATCGGTGATTTGATAGTTTCCGCTCAGGTGGATGTCCCAGATGAACAGAGAGGACAGCATCCAGAAAGCGACGGCCAGAACCAGCCCCAGGACGAACATCTTGCGCTTCAGAAGCCCGGGCAGAAAAAAGGGCAGTCCATATCTTTCCAGTATGGCTACCCTTGTCCCTGTCTTTTTTGCGATAGGCCTTATCTCCCAGAATCCCTTCAGGGTGATGTTCATGTAGTAGACATCGCCCTCCCTGACGATGTCCCACAGCAGTATGCCCTTATTGCTGCACAGGTTCATGAACCGCTCCGGGGAGAAGCCCCAGACGCGGACGCGCAGATATCCCTTCATATATTTCAGAAATCTAATCATGGCCTGTTCCTTTCCGATTCCGCAATCGCCCTCCGGTTTGCCGCGCTCTATACGCATGCGCCGGAAGCCCATTCCGCTTCCGGCACATTCCTTCACAGATACCTGACACAGCTGATGCATCCGCTGATCTTCATGTCCTCATTGGTATAATAATCGATGGAAAGCCTGGCCCCCTCAAAGCAGACCTGACAAGTCCTGCCCTGAAGCAGTATATGGCTCTCCGTATACTCCAGAAGCCCCCTGTAATTCTCGATCCATGCCTCCCGGTTGCCCGTCAGCGTCACCTTCATGGCGCCCATGCAGATGTCCTTGGGGAACCGCAGGGAGTCGATCAGGGATTCCTTTCTCTCCTCGTTCCTCTGGATGCGGTCATTGTTTCTTTTCATATTCCCATTATATTACCGCCGCCTTAAAACTATGCCCCCTTTCCTCCCGGGCGTCCTCTCATCCGGGCCTGCCGGAGGAATGACGCCCTACCGGAGGATGTTCTTGATGAAAGGCATCCTCTCCGGGGCCTCTCCGGCAATGGTGCAGGCCTTCAGATAGCGCGCCCGGGCCTGTTCCGCTCTGTCGGCGTCATTGGCGTGTATCACCGCCAGGGGCTCTCCGGCCTCCACGTAATCTCCCACCTTTTTGCACAGCACCAGCCCCACGGACAGGTCTATCTCGCTCTCCTTGGTCTCCCGGCCCCCGCCTAATATCAGGGAGCAGATACCCACCTCATCGCAGACGATACGGGACAGATACCCGCTCTCCGGCGCTGCCACAGGCTCCTGGATGGCCGCCTGGGGCAGGAGCTCGGGATGGTACACGGCGCTGCCGTCCCCGCCCTGGGCCTCCACGAATTCCGCAAGCTTGCCCAACGCGCTACCGTCCGCAATCACAGCCCGCAGCATCTCCTCCGCCTCCCGGGCGCTTTCCGCCTTTCCGCCCGCCATCAGCATCTGGCTCCCCAGAGTCAGGCACAGCTCCAGGAAGTCCTCGGGGCCGTTTCCCCTCAGGGTCTCGATGGCCTCCCTGACCTCCAGGGCGTTCCCCACCGCAAAGCCCAGGGGCTGGTCCATGTCGGAGATCACCGCAACGGTCCTGCGCCCGGCGTTCTTTCCGATCTTCACCATCTCCTCCGCCAGGGCTTTTGCCTCCGCCTCCTGCTTCATGAACGCGCCGCTGCCCGTCTTCACGTCCAGCACGATGGCATCCGCCCCGGCGGCCAGCTTCTTGCTCATGATGGAGCTGGCAATCAGGGACAGATTGTCCACCGTGGCCGTCACGTCCCGCAGGGCGTAGAGCTTCTTGTCCGCGGGGGCCAGGTCGGCGGTCTGCCCCATGATGGCGATGCCGATCCGGTTCACGTTATCAATGAAGCGCTCCGTGGTGAGGGCCGTGGTGAAGCCCGGGAAGCTCTCCAGCTTGTCGATGGTGCCGCCGGTATGGCCCAGCCCCCTGCCGCTCATCTTCGCCACGGGGATGCCACAGGCGGCCACCATGGGAGCCAGGGCCAGGGACGTCTTGTCGCCCACGCCTCCCGTGCTGTGCTTATCCACCTTTACGCCCCTGATGCCGGACAGGTCCAGCCTGTCGCCGCTGTCCGCCATGGCCATGGTCAGAGCCAGGGTCTCGGCCTCTGTCATCTTCCGGAAATAAATCGCCATCATCAGGGCTGACACCTGGTAGTCCGGAATCTCGCCCTTTGTGTAGCCCCCGATAAAGAAGTCTATCTCTTCCTTTGAGAGCTCGCCGCCGTTCCTTTTTTTCATGATGATATCGTACATTCTCATAGCATCTTGCCTCCTTACACACTTAGGCCTTCACTAAAATCTTCCATTTCCCGCCAGTGCAAGAGAATCCTATACCGCATTCTCCGGAAAAAGCGCGGGATGGCTTATCCTTGACATAAAGCCACCAATCCCGGCGCACTTTTATGTATTATAGTAACGGCTCCAGTATTCAGTGAAGTCAATCTTTTTGTACAGTGTATATAATTTTTCTTCATTCAGCTCATCATATAATTTGCGGAATCCTTTGTCTTTATAGACACACTCAAACATCTTTTCTCTGCACTCTAAAATGACCAAATTGCCACCGACCACCTGCGCTGCAATGCTGATTGAATGATAGCATTCATTCAATATCTGCTCGCCGCTTATTTCATCGGCTTTATATGCATCGTTTCGGCCCAACTGTCCTATTAGATATGCTGGTATGCTTTTCAGAGAGTCTCTTCCCGGGTAGTCTCCTAACATTTTCCTCTTTCTTTTAGCAGATAGTTCTGATATATCGATTGCTTTCTGTGCAATTGTATAATAGGCCATAACAGAAAAAATGCCCTGCTCAAGTTCATTAAGGTCAATGAGCAGGTATGTTTTTCCAATATTTGCCCTTTCATATGTGACTGCCTTATTTATTAAAAAATTCTCTAAATCAACTTCCCGTTGACAAGAGAACTTTTTAAAGGATTGCTCAATTTTGCTTATATCATATTCATCGTTCAAAAGTACGCCTAACGCTATCACCTTGTATGCTTTCATCTATTTCCTAACGCCCTTTTCATCTTTTCTCTCAAATCGGTATCCTGGGCCAAATTGGCTGAATGGGAATGAAAATCTTTACGCAGCGTAGGATGTACTGTTTTCGACATCTCTGATACAAACTCGGCAGCTTTGTTCGCCCTTACAGAAAATTGTTTGCCAAAAGTAGACGTGGCCATATTACCTCCTCCCTTCTTTCGCATATATTATGCCCTCTCTTCATGCTTATAGTACCATATTCATCAAAATAAATCTACATATTTTTTCAGAAATCTGCATTTCCCGTCCGGCTTTCAGAATATGCTCCGTCTCCAGCCTGGCCCACATGCCGGGCATTGACCGCACCTATTTCTGCAGCATCTTTATGCACCAGATGGGCCATTCTCCCAAGCAGTACATCCAGTCTGTTCATTCTTTCCGGATATAGAACCGGTCCCGCAGAAGCAGCCAGTTGGCCCGGAACCACTGCATAATCTGCCAGTAGCCGCAGCCCCGCAGGCCGTACTCCTCCATCAGGGAAAACTTGGCCGACAGGCTCCTCACGTCCTCGAACCACACCTCATGGGCGACTCCGTCAGCCGTATATTTGAAATAAGGGCTCTCCGCCACATCGTCGAAACGGATTTCCGCTCCCTGCTCCACGGCAATCCGAACGGCCTGCACATTGTTGACGGTGGCCGCTTTGGTGACGCCCCTCTCATAGGGCAGGGGCCAGTCGTAGCCGTAGTTGGGGATGCCTAAGTCTATCTTTGAGGCAGGGATTTCGGTCAGGGCGTACTCCACCACCCTGCGCACCTGGTTTATGGGGGCTACGGCCATGGGCGGGCCGTAAGTATACCCCCATTCGTACGTCATCAGCAGCACATGATCCGCCGCCTCCCCCAGCGCCCGGTAATCCTTCCCCTGGTACAGCAGCCCCTCCTGGTCCGCGCTGGTCTTTGGGGCAAGGGCCACGGAGGTCTGGTAGCCCTCCTCCCGCATGGCCTCCGCCACCTGCCGCACAAAATCCGAAAAGGCATCCCTGTCTTCGGCCAGGATGTACTCGAAGTCGATGTCCACGCCCACATACCCCTTCTCCCCCATGGCATCCAGCAGATTGCGGATCAGGTTCGCCGTATACGCCTCATTGTTCACCACGGAATGTATGAGCCGGTTGTTGAAGTTCCCGTCGGGGCCGAAGGGCGTCAGGGTCAGGATGGGCATGGCATCGAAGCGGACGGCCTCCGCGATCATCCAGGCATCGTCCCCCAGGTTCGGCGGCAGGAGCGCGCCCTCTTCCGTAAATCCGTACGAAAAGACGCGCAGTTCCGTCAGGAAGGGCAGCGTCTGTTCCAGCACCCAGGGGCTGATGAAGGGATAGGCATAGCCGCTGACCGCTGCCGCCCTGTCCGCCTCCCCGGCGTAGCCGTTTACCAAAAGAGCTTGCCCAACGGCAAGCTCATACGGATACACCAATTGATTGTCATATATCAGCAGTTCTACATTGGCGTCCAGCGCCCTGGCGATGCTGTCCACGCTGTCCCCGGGTCTCACCACATAGATTTCCATACAGCCTTCCCTCTGAAACCGCCGCTGTCCCGGAATCCGGAAAGCGGCTGCCGTCTTTGCTTATGGTATCTATATTCGTGCGGCCGTTCTTTTATGTATCCAAATGACGGCTCCGGCGCTCGGTCCATGGCAAATCTTACAAAGAGGGCCTTCGCAGCCACTGGAAAACTGCGAAGGCCCTTTTACTAACCCAGACAGCGAATGCCCATCTTCCGTACTAACACTTGATCTCCAGATACCCCAGAAGCTTGGACATGTCATACTCCTCCAGCACGCCCAGGTTGGAGTCATAGTATTTCCCGTCAAAATGCACCAGGTAATGACAGAACCGTCCCATCTTCTCCATCATGATGCAGCACCTGGGCAGCACGGTGTCTCTCCCTTCCGTATAATTGATGACATCAGCGTGGTCGATTCCGTAATAGTTCAGGGCGGAAATCATCATGCCCATAGTAGCCTGCCACTCCCTGCAGTCCATGACGGTAATGACCTCCGCTATGGTATTCCCCGCCAGCATGGCCACGCAGGACTGGCCGCAGAGCCCGTCTTCCGGCTGGATGATGACATTTATGCTGTCAATCTTGCGGATGGGATTCTCCACGCTGTAGGGGCTGTTCTGATCCATGCGAATCAGGGATCCCGTGATGTGGAGCACGATTTTGTGCGGCACTCCCAGCTCCACGCTGACGGCATCCTCATCCCCGATATGGATTTCATAATTGCCCTTCTCCTTGGGGAGCAGCTCGCAGTTGATGAGCTTGTTGTCCAAAATCACCTCGCCCTTGATGACGTCCCTCTGCTTGCAGACTTCCCATACATTGAAGGGAATCTGAATCATATAGCCCTTTTCCTTCTTCTCGACCACTGATTCAAAAAAATACTTCATCTCTTACCTCCATTCCGTTTTTGGTTGAAACATCTTTTCAAAAATCTAACGTCTGATGTTTTCCCGTCATGTGTCCACCCAGCCGTGCCTTGCCTGGGAGGGAGAAATCCCGTACCGCTTCTTGAAAAGCTTGCTGAAATGGTACGCGTCGTCATAGCCCACCTGGGCCGCCACCTCCTGGATGCTCCCCTCATAACCGCCCTCCAGCAGCTCCTTGGCCTTCTCCAGCCGGATATTAATCAGGTACCTGATCGGCGCGTTCCCCGTCTCGCTCTTGAAGATCCGCGAGATATAGAACGGGCTTAAGTACATGTTCTCCGCAATCTGATCCAGGGAAATCTTCTCGCTGTAGTGATCCTCGATATAGTTCATGATCTGCTCCACCACGTATTTCTTGTTGGCGGACTCAAAGGCGCAGCCCACCGGCCGCTCCATGGGCTCGCACCGCTCCCTGATCACCAGAAGGAGCATCTGCATCAGATAGGCCTTCATCATGAAATACCGCCCCTGCCTGCGCACGGCGTTCTCCGCCTCCATGGCGGAGCAGATCCGCAGCAGCCTCTGGCGCAGCTCCCCCGTGGTGTGGAGGATATGCTGCCCGTCGGGAAGCGGCAGGAAATTGTCCTTGCAGCCCGCGATCCGGATATCCGAAAAGCCCACGAAGAATTCCGTGGACGGCGTCTCCGCCTCGGGACAGTTCAAGGACTGGTGCCTGTCTCCGGGATTGATGATGAGCAGATCTCCCTCCTGCACCGTGTAAATAGTGTCCTCAATGCGATATTTCCCCTCACCTGAGAAAATATACGCAATCTCCAGGAAGTCGTGGCTGCGGTATTCGGATGCCTTCATCCCCTTCTGCCTGGTTCCCTTCCATATAAAGAGGAAAGTAGGATCCATCTCGTCGATGAAAATCTCGCCTGCCTGCTGCTTTTTTGTCTCTACACACATGTCTTCGTCTTTCTGCCTTTACGCGAAATTTCGTCTATAGGTTGCCCCATCGATCCTGTTTTCTTATTTTACCCTTTTTGGGTTCAAAAGTAAAACCCTTTTTTCATTTCCGGGTACAAAATTTTCCATCAAGGGTGCAAGATACTCCATTTCCTTTTGTATCCCAAAAAGTACAATGTACCATAAGCCCGCAAACAATAAATAGGCGGATGGAATGCCAAAAAAACGACACAGGCGTTCCGGGGAGGATT
>NZ_CAPDXS010000054.1:0-11076 GCF_948601915.1 uncultured Acetatifactor sp.
GCTCTTCCGATCTAAAGGCGAGCCTCCCGCCGCGGCGGATGGGGCTGCGACCGCCCGAAAGCAGGCATATGAGGCCTATGGAATAGGGCAGCAGCTCCCGGTGCATCTGCTGTAGCCGGAGGCTGCGCAGATGATACGGGAGGCCAGGAGGTGTCTGAGCGGGCTCCGGTGCGGATTGGCATCGGGGCCTTTTGAATTCTTTGTGAATTTTGCATAAATTATCACATTTTCAGTTGACACCGATGATGAAAAGACGATAAGATATAAATTAGGACTGATGACAAATGAGAGATAGGAGGAAATGTCTATTGAAGAAAAACGAAATCGTATTGAATGATTATGCACGGATGTGCAGAGAAGCCGACCATCTGGAGCCGGAGATGTTCGACAAGTATGAAGTGCAACGGGGCCTGCGCGACAAGAACGGAAACGGTGTGGTGACGGGACTTACGAATGTATCGCGCATTGAGTCCTTTCAGATGATAAATGGGGTGAAGACACCCTGCGAAGGTAAGCTGTGGTATCGGGGCTATGACTGTATCGAGCTGGTGAAGGGCTTCAAGGGGAGGCGCTTCGGCTTTGAAGAAGTCAGCTATCTGCTGCTGTTCGGCAAGCTGCCGGACGAGAAGCAGCTGAAGGATTTCCGGGAGATTCTTATCGCCTGCCGGACGTTGCCCACGAATTTCACCAGGGACGTGATCATGAAAGCGCCCAGCAGCGACATCATGAACTCCCTGACCAGGAGCGTGCTGACATTGGCATCCTATGACAAGGAATGCAATGATACCTCCATCGAGAACGTGCTCAGGCAGAGCTTCCGCCTGATCGGCGTGTTCCCCATGCTGGCCGTGTACGGGTATCATGCCTATAACCACTATCAGAACGACGACAGCATGTACATACACCGTCCCTCCAGGAAGCTGTCCACGGCGGAGAACCTGCTGATGATGCTGCGCCCGGACATGAAATACACGCAGCTGGAGGCCGCGGTGCTGGACACCGCTTTGGTGCTGCACATGGAGCATGGCGGCGGCAACAACTCCACCTTTACCACCCGCGTGGTGACATCCTCGGGCTCGGACACCTATTCCGTCATCGCGGCGGCGCTGTCCTCCCTGAAGGGGCCCAAGCACGGCGGAGCCAATATCAAGGTGGTGGAGATGATGCGGGAGATTGAGGCCAATGTGTCCGACTGGGAGGACGAGGACGCGGTCAGGGCCTACCTGAAGAAGATTCTGAACAAGGAGGCCTTCGACCGGAAGGGCCTGATCTACGGCATGGGCCATGCGGTGTATTCCCTCTCGGATCCCAGGGCCCAGGTGTTCAAGAGCTTCGTGCACCAGCTGGCCTCCGCCAAGGGCAGGGAGAAGGATTTCGCGCTGTACTCCATGATCGAGCGGCTGGCTCCCCAGGTGATTGCGGAGAAGTCGAGGATTTACAAGGGCGTAAGCGCCAATGTGGACTTTTACAGCGGCTTTGTCTACAGCATGCTGGAGATTCCTCTGGAGATGTTCACGCCAATTTTTGCCATCGCCAGGATCGTGGGCTGGAGCGCCCACAGGATCGAAGAGCTGATCAATATGGATAAGATTATCCGCCCCGCGTACAAGAGCGTCATGCAGGAGCGGGAGTATGTGGGCCGGGACGACAGGTAACGGAGGGCTTGGGGGGATTATGAGAGCGAAAATAAGGCAGTGGTGGCCATTTGCCGTCCTGGGAGCGGTCTTCGGGGGGCTGGTGGTCCTGAATATGTCCTGCCATGACCACTGGCTGGACTCCGACATGGCGGCGGAGATGATCTTCTCCCGTCTGCTGGCGGAGAGCGGGCATGTCTTCGCCACAGAGGAATGGTACTATTCCACGGAGTTCAGGTTCCTCTATACGCAACTGGTGATGGCGCCATTGTTCCGGCTGTCCCAGGACTGGCACCTGATCCGCATGATTACCAATATCGTCACATATGTTCTGATGCTGGCGTCCTATTTCTACATGATGAAGCCTCTGAAGGTGGATCGCAGATGGGTGGCCCTGACCGGGGCTGTCCTTCTGCTGCCTTTTTCGGAGACGATGATGACGCATATGCAGATGGGCAATACGTACATGCCCCATGTCATTCTGCTCTTCTTTTATCTCGGCCTGTTCCTGCGGCTGGTGCAGAAGGTGGCATACCCCAGGTGGAGGAGGTGGGAGATGGCGGCCGTGTACCTTCTGCTGTCCGTCATCTGCGGCGTGTCCGGCGTGCGGTATCTGCTGGCCATGCAGTGCCCGCTGGCCCTGGCGGCGCTTCTGTACCTGGCATTTTCAGGGGAGTGGAAGCAGTTCCGCCGCCAGTTCGGCACGGACACGGGGAAGAAGAGCTTCCGGCAGGTCTGGAAGAGCGGGCGCGCGGCATATCTTTACTGTGGTCTGCTGGGCGCGGGCGGCAGCCTGCTGGGCTATTGCCTCAATGTGCTGTGGGTGAGCAGGCAGTATGTGTTCCAGACCTATGAGGCCACCAATTTCATCCCGGTCTACCAGGGCATCCTGGCGGAGCGGGTGCAGAATGCCCTGGGGAGCCTGCTGATGCTCTTCGGCTATATTCCGGACAGGGGATTCCTGTCCCTGAGGGGCTTCATCACCATGCTTTCCTTCGTGGCCATCACCCTCCTGATCTACTGCGGCGCAAAGGCGTACAGGGGAAGCTGTGGGCAGAGATTCTTCGTGGCGCTGTTCCTGGCGGTGTCCCTGGGGCTGAACCTGTTCGTCTTCGTATTCACCACCAGCACCATGGTGCCGCGGTACTATATCACCACGCTGATCTTCGCCCTGCCGGTGTTTACGTTCTATATGGAGGGGCGGGAGCCGGCTTTCGACAGACTGGCGGTAAGCCTGCTCCTGGCCTGCTGTTTCCTGATGGGCACGGCCAAGGTGACGCTATCCTATCTGTCGGCGGACAAGAACCAGGGGAAGCGGGCGGTTGCGGCTTTTCTGCAGGAGAACGGCTACGACTTCGGCTTCGCTACCTATTGGAATGCCAACATCATGACGGAGCTGACGGACGGGGCGGTGGAAATCGCCAACATCGGGGATCCGGAGTATCTGGAATTCTTCAAATGGTCCTCGCCGATGCGGTATTATGAGGAAGGGTATCATCAGGGCGAGACATTCCTTCTGCTGACTGCGGAGCAGCGGGCGGAATATGCCGGGGCGGAAGCGCTGCAGGCAGGGGAGGTCGTCTATGAGGACGGGGACTATACGGTATATGTGTACGAAAGCGTGGAAGAGCTGATGTCATGTGCGGCACAGCGGGATTGAGCTTGCTGGCCGATTGATTGTTTGAGCCGCAGGGCGGCGGAATGTGTGGAAACTTGAAAGTATTGAAGGGTATCTTCTTTTTTTTGATGGGTCTTATCATGATAGGCTGCACGGGCATCCTGGTCTGCGCGCTGAATCCGTCCCTGACGGCCATGCTGGCGGAGCGGGTGGAAAGCGTGGGTTCGGCGCAGTCTTCCCGGGATGGCCAGTCGGGCGGTCTGGGCGGCCTGTTCCGGGACGGGGACGGACAGTCGGATTCCACGGTGCCCGGGGAGGGCCAGCCGGGGATCAACGCGGACTGGCTGGAGGGGCAGAGCGGCTACGAGCAGCCTGACAGCCCTTCTGTGGAGGCTCCGGAGGATGTGAGCGGCAGGACGGGCTACGAGCCTGTACAGGAGGAAGCGCAGGAGATAGACGAGGACGAGGCGGGCGGCCTGACCGGGGCCGAAAATCCCGGGGACACGGGCAGCGGCCTGTCCTTTGACGCGGAAACCTATCCTTACTATGCCATGCTGGAAGCGGAAATGCAGCAGATATACAGCCAGATTTATGCCAATGCCATGAGCCTGACGCCATCCTTCACCCCGGTGGCCACGGTGTCCGTGAGCCAGTTGAAGACGGTGTTCGAGGCGGTCTACAACGACCATCCGGAGCTGTTCTGGCTGGACACGGGATATTCCTGCAAATACCTGCGCAGCGGCAGGTGCGCGGAAATCACATTGAAATTCAATGAGACCGCGGACGCGCTGGAGCAGGCCAGGCTTGCCTTCCAGGGGGCGGCTGGAAATATCGTGGCCCAGGCCCGGGGGCTGGGAAGCCAGGCAGAGATGGAAAAGTATGTCCACGATGCATTGATGGGGCTGGTGGAATACGATGTGGCCGCTCCCATGAACCAGAGCGCCTACAGTGCGCTGGTGGGCGGCAGGAGCGTATGCGCCGGATATGCCAGGGCGTTCCAGTATATCATGCAGGAGCTGGGCGTCCCCTGCTATTACTGCACCGGCTACGCGGGTGAGGACCATGCGTGGAACATCGTGAAGATAGACGGCGTTTACCGCAATGTGGACGTGACGTGGGACGATACGGAGGAGCCCACCTATAACTATTTCAACAAGACGGACAGGGAGCTGGCGGCCACCCACAGGCGGACGGGGCTCTCGGTGTATCTGCCGGCCTGCGAAGGGGCCGGCACACAGACGCCTGCGGCGCCAGAGGGCGGGGAAGCCGGGACTTCGGAGGACGGGGAGATTCCCGGGAGCGCGGAAAATCCCGGCGGGGAGGACGCCGACGGAGCGGACGATATATCCGGCCTGATCAATCCGAATCCCATCCAGCCCCTGGAGTGGGAGAGCAAGAAAAAGGAGGAGCCTGTGGACCCTCTGCAGGCTGCGGAGGACCGCAAACGGGAGAGTCTGGAGAAAGCGGGGGTCACCGAAGAACAGGTGCGGGACACCATGCAGGAATATTATGAGGACTGCCGTAGGCTGCTGAAGGATGCGGGGACGGGAGACCGACAGTTCGTGAACGTCATTCCACAGTCCCTGTGGGGCTCGGTGGAGCGCGCCTACAACAGCGGCGATTACCGGAAGGGATACGTGGATTCCGCGCTGAAGGACATGGGTGCGAGCAGCTTCGCGATTCAGCTGCAGGTGCAGGATCTGGGCGGAGGGTATTACCGGCTTTACCACAATGTATATACCTATTGAACGGAATAGAGAAAGAAATTCGAGAAAGGGCAGGAATATCCTGTCCTTTTTTTCATATATTGGAGAAAGGAGGACATGGGGATGGAGAATACGATTCTGCAGCTGTTTCCCTCCGGCCACCGGGCGCTCTGGCAGAGGGTGGCCCGGGAGCAGGCGTCCATTCAGGAGATTCGCCTGCGGGCGGGGCAGCCTGTGATCATACATAGAAAAGGGGAGGAGCTGTTCCTGACGGACACAGGGGAGCTTTCCCGAAAGCCGTCGGAGGGGCATCGGGCTACCGGGCAGGAGCTATCGCAGGTGCTGGAGCATATCTGCCATTATTCCCCCTATGCCTTTGAGGAGGAGCTGCGCCAGGGCTTCATCACCGTGGGGGGAGGCCACCGGGTAGGCGTGGCGGGACAAGCCGTGATGGAGGCGGACGGAAGGGTGAGAACCTTCAAGAACATATCCTATCTGAATATCAGGGTCTCCCACCAGATGAAGGGCGCCGCGGACGGGGTGCTGCCCGGGATGTACCGGCAGGGGAGGCTGTGCAGCGCCCTGATCGTCTCGCCGCCGGGCTGCGGCAAGACCACGCTGCTCCGGGATTTGATTCGGCAGATCTCCGACGGCAATGCCTATGGGCAGGGGATGACCGTGGGGGTGGTGGACGAGCGCTCCGAGCTGGCGGGATCCTTTCTGGGAAAGCCCCAGAACGATATGGGCATGCGCACGGACGTGCTGGACGGCTGTCCCAAGGACATCGGGATGCTATTGCTCCTGCGGGCCATGTCCCCCCAGGTCATCGCCATCGACGAGCTGGGCGGGGAGGGGGAGCTGCGGGCCCTGGGACAGGCGGCCGCCTGCGGATGCAGGATCCTGGCCACGGTCCACGGGGAGGACAGGCGGGACGTGGAGTACCGGTTCGGGCTGGGGGCAGAGTTCTGGGAGCGGCTGTTCGACATCTTTCTGATATTGGGAAAGGAGGAGGGGCGGTGCGTGGTGAAGAGGGCGGAGCAGGCGGCAGCCGGGAAACCGACGGGGGACTGAGGGAACCCTGGGCGGGCGCGTCCGGGGGAAGCAGGGATACTGGTTCCCGCGAGCAACGAGCCAAGTGGGCATGCTTGCATGCACATGAGAGCTATAGAATATGGCATTGCGGCTGCAGCGGGGATGTTGACTGGCATGGGCGCCGGAGCGCGCCGGGAGCAGAAGTATGGGCGTAATCAGGTTTTTGGGCGGATGCATGATTTTTTCGGGCTGTCTGGGGCTGGGGCTGTGGTACAGGCAGCAGTTCGGCGCAAGGATAAAGGTGCTGCGCAGCCTGGAGCATATCCTGGAGCTCCTGGCCAGCGAGGTGCGCTACGGGCGGGCTGCGCTGCCGGAGTGCTGCAGCCACCTGGCGGCAGATCTGGAGGCGCCGTTTCGGGAGGCCTTCGGGGAGGTGGGGCGCAGGATGGAGGAGAACATGGGGGCCTCCTTCGGGGAGGTCTTCCGGGAGGAGCTGGGGAAAGCGCTGGCAGACCTTCCCCTTCAGGAGACGGACAGGGAGGATTTCCTGCGGTTCGCCGGCCAGACGGGGTTCTCGGACAGCCAGATGCAGCTGCGGGCCATAGAACAGAGCGCGCAGCTCCTGGGGGCCACCAGGGAGAGGCTGGAGCGGGAGCATGGCGAGAAGAGCAGGATGGCGGTGGGGCTTGGAGCCATGGGGGGACTGTTGCTGATATTGGTGTTTTTGTGATGGACGGTTCGATAGAGAATTGCTTGGAAGAGTGAGGGGCCATGGGAGTAAGTCTGATATTTAAGATAGCGGCAGTGGGAATATTGGTGACCATATTGAGCCAGATTTTGAAGCACAGCGGCAGGGAGGAGCATGCCTTCCTGATCAGCCTGGCCGGACTGATACTGGTCCTGACCTGGATCGTGCCCTACATCTATGAGCTGTTCCAGACGATTCAGACACTGTTCGCTTTGTAGGAGGGGGATATGACGGAGCTTGTAAAGGTGGGATTTTTAGGGATAGCCGGGGTCTTGCTGGCGGTGCAGTTTCGGGGGAGCAAGCCTGAGTATGCCTCCTACATCGGACTGGCTGTCAGCATCATCATCTTCTGCTTCTCCATGCGGCAGATGGAGACCATCACAGGGCAGTTCATGAAGATCAGGAGCTATCTGAGCGGGTCTGAGGAATATCTGTCCATCCTCTTCAGGGTAATCGGGATTACGTATATCTGTGAATTCAGCTCCGATATATGCCGGGACGCCGGGTATCAGGCCGTGGCAGGGCAGATCGAGGTTCTGGGGAAGCTGGTGGTGATGTTCGCCGGGCTGCCGATCCTGTTCGCGGTGATAGAGCAGATACAGAGCTTCCTGTAGCCCCAGGCTCGGGACGGCAGGCACAGGAAGAGGAAGCCGCGGACAGCCATAGGCACAATCGGGCACGGGCTGACGGGAGGGCAGCGGGCCCAGGGAGGACGGGCATATGGAGATGGATTTGAATCTGGTCTGGCAGGACTTCGGGCTGGACAGGCTTCAGGAGGGGATCCTGCGCCTGTTCCCGGAGCGGCGGCTGAACCTGGAGGAGCTTCTGGGGGAGGTGATGACAGGGGACGTGTTCGGGGCACTGGCAGCTCTGTTCCGGGACAGCATCACAGATTTCTTTACCCAGATTGCGGGCATGCGGAATGTGTTCGTCTGGCTGCTGGTGCTGGGCATCGTATCCTCCCTGATGACGCATTTCGTGGAGATTTTCGACAGGCGGCAGGTGGCGGACATGGGCTTCTATTTCATGTACCTGCTCTTTACCGCGGTGCTGCTGAAATGCTTCACCCAGGCGGCGGACATCGCCAGGCAGACGGTGGAGAACATCATCCTGTTCGTAAAGCTCCTGGTGCCCGCCTATCTGCTGACCGTGGGCATCTCCACCGGCGCGGCTACGGCGGGGGCTGCGTACCAGATGATGCTGTTCGCCGTGTACGGGGTGGAGTATATCCTGGTGAAAGGGCTCCTGCCCTTCATCGGCAGCTACAGCATGCTGTCCGTGGTGAACGGCATCTGGGCGGAGGAGAAGCTTTCCCCCCTGATCGACCTGCTGGGCAAGGCCGTGGGCTGGGTGCTCAAGGGGGCGCTGGGGGCGGTGACGGGCATCAGCATATTCCAGCGGCTGATCGCCCCGGTGCTGGACTCGGCCAGGAATTCGGCGCTGCAGCGGCTGATTTCGGCCATACCGGGGGTGGGGGCAGCGGCGGGAGGGGTGGTGGACATGGTGGTGGGGTCTGCCACGGTGATCCGGGGCAGCGTGGGCCTGGTGCTGCTGATACTGCTCCTGCTGCTGTGCGCCGTGCCCGTGTTCAAGATTGCCATGATCGCGGTTCTGTTAAAGTGTGCGGCGGCCTTTATGGGCATCGTCAGCGACAGGCGGATCACGGCCTGCGTGAACCGGATCGGGGACGCGGCCATGCTGCTGTTGCGCACCACCGGGACGGCCATGCTGCTGTTCCTCGTGGCCATAGCGGTGGCGGCGCTATAGTGCGCGGGGCGGGGAGTCTTTCAGACGCTCATTTGCGCTTGGCTGAACTTGCGCTTGGCGATATTTGCGTTTTGCGGCATTTGCATTTTGTGATGTTCGCGCTCTGTCTGCGCGGGAAGTGGGGATGGATATGGGAAATACATTGTTCCAGGCAATCTGCCGGATGGGGATCTTCATGATATGCGCCCAGGCGGTGGTGCATTTCAGGCCCAAGGAGTCTTATGAAAAATATCTGAAGCTCCTGGTCAGCGTCATTGTGCTGATACAGGTGTTCCTGCCCATCGGAAGCTTCCTCCTGGGGGATGGCAGGCAGAACGCCGCCAGGGCGCTGGAGCAGTTCGGGCGGGAGCTGGAGCAGGGCCTGGAGGATGCCGCCGGGGAGGCCGCGGCTGCGGACGAGCTGCTGGAGCAGATGACCCTGGAGGAGGTCATGCGCCGCCTGGAGGAGCAGGAGGGGGAGGGGGCTCAGGGCGGGAGCCAGGGGCAGGAGGATATCCGGGAGGACGGCCCGGGCAGAAGCTTCCCAGTGGAAGACGGTCTGCCGGAAGGTGTGCAGGGCGGGAGACAGAATCAGCAGGATGCCCAGAAAGACAGCCAGGGCAGCGGCTTCCCGGAGGAAGAAGGGCTGCCGGAAGGGGGCGCTCAGGGCGGGAGCCAGGATCTACAGGATGCCCGGAAAGACAGCCAGGGCAGCGGCTTCCCGGGGGAAGAAGGGCTGCCGGAAGGGGGCGCTCAGGGCGGAAATCCGGGGCAGCAGGAGGGGCAGTCGGACGAGGGCGGGGCTGGTTGGAGGGTCGAGATCGATTCAGAGGCCATAGAACCTGTGTCCGTAGAGCCAATTGGGCCGGTGCAGGGCGGCACAGAGGAAGCGCAGGGGCATTGAATGGCGCAGGGCGGCACATTCCACGCGGCTCTCTGCGGGGAAATTTATCGGGAAAGGCAGGGGAGATATGGGCAGGGACTGGAGGCAGTGGGCGGCGGATAAGGGACTGCAGAAGTGGTTCCGCAGAGATAACTTTTTGATTCTCGTGCTGACGGGGATTCTGCTGGTCATCATAGCGCTCCCCACCAAGAAGGAGGAGCAGAAGGACAGTAATATAGACGAAATAGGAAAAAACGCACTGGAAGCGGATATGGCTGATACAGAAAAGTCCCGGGAGGAGACTGCCGGGACAGCCGATGGAGCGGCAGGCGCTGGCACAGACGAGCTCTATGCCTCCCAGCTGGAGGAGCGCCTGACCCAGGCCCTGACCCGGGTGGAAGGGGTGGGGGAGGTGCGAGTCATGATTACATTAAAATCGTCGAGCGAGCAGGTCGTGGAGAGGGAGCAGCCCGTGCGCCGCAGCGCCACCAGCGAGAGCGACGCCATGGGCGGGAGCCGCAGCATAAACGAGGTGGACTCCCAGGAGAGCGTGGTGTACCGCTCTGACGGCAGCCTAAGCGAGCCCTATGTGATAAAGACCCTGCCCCCGCAGATAGAGGGTGTGCTGGTCATCGCCCAGGGAGCCGGGAACGGCAATGTGAGCCGTACCATCGTGGAGATTGCACAGGCCCTGTTCGATGTGGAGGCCCACAAGGTGAAGGTGGTGCGGATGGAAGAGGCCGCACAGTGAGCTTTCCGGGCGGTGGGCCGGGCCAGACAAAGTTTTTGAGACAGGTGCATATATCGCAAAAAAGGCTCATACAATGAAGTATTAAAACACGAAGAGGGGAATGAATGTGAAAAACCTAATCAAGAAGAACCAGCTTATGATAACGGCACTGGCGATCATGATAGCGATTGCGGGCTATCTGCAGTTCGCCGGCAGCGGAATGGAGGATGAGTACCTGAAGACGGACGACAGCAACGTGGAGGCCAGCAATGCCAGCCCGGTGGACTCGGAGGGCGTCGTCACCGAGAATTACACCCTGGACGGACTCCTGGACCTGTCGGAGGAAGACCTGATGAACAGCCAGACGGACATTCAGAGCCTGGACACGGACGGAGGCGCCATCGTGGACGATTACCTGACGGACGGGATGGAAGTGGCGGACGCGGGCACCACGGGCGAAGACGGATCCGTGGTTGACGTGGACGGCACCGCAGAGGGAGAAGTGGCCGGGAACACGCCGGAGGAGGGAGAGGTTCCGGGCGAGGCCGTATTCACCTCCAGCACGGGGGCAGGGATCCTCTCCGACGCCAAGCTCCTGAAGGAACAGACCAGGGCGAAGAATAAGGAGATGCTGCTGGAGATCATCAACAGCGCAGGCCTCTCCGATGAACAGAAGCAGGCGGCGGTGGACAGCATGGTGCAGATGACCGCCATTGCCGAGAAGGAATCCGCCGCGGAGATCCTGCTGGAGGCAAAGGGCTTCCAGGACGTGGTGGTCAGCATCAACGGAGACGCGGTGGACGTAGTGGTCAACGTGCCGGCCCTGGACGACGCCATGCGGGCCCAGATCGAGGACATCGTGAAGCGCAAGACCGAGGTCCCGGCGGAGAACATCATCATCAGCACGGTTGCCCAGTAAAAAAGTTGTTTGTTTTACATAATACTTATGATATAATGACCTTATTCAAGGCAAGAAGCG
>NZ_CAPDXS010000054.1:11176-29810 GCF_948601915.1 uncultured Acetatifactor sp.
GCCGGATGGCCATCCATCATGTGCGGGCTTTGCACATGATATAATGACCTTATTCAGGGCAGGAAGCGGCCGGATGGCCATCCATCATGTGCGGGCTTTGCACATGATATAATGACCTTATTCGGGGCATGAGGCGGCCGGATGGCCATCAGAGAGGACAGAAGAGACTATGAAAAGGGTATTTTTGATCGTGCTGGACAGCTTTGGAATCGGTGCAATGGAGGATGCGGCTTCCTACGGCGACGTGAACGTCAACACGCTGGGGACTGTGTCCTCCAGCCCGTTCTTTTCCATGCCGAACATGGGGGAGCTGGGGCTGTTCCGGATAGACGGCGTATCCGTGCCGGGAAACAGGAAAGACCACAGCGCTGTGATAGCCAGGCTCAGGGAGCGCTCCAGAGGCAAGGATACCACCATCGGCCACTGGGAGATTGCGGGGATTTATTCACCCAGGCCCCTGCCCACCTATCCGGAGGGGTTCCCGAAGGAAGTGCTGGATGCCTTCTGCGAAAAGACAGGGCGGGGCGTGCTCTGCAACCGGCCCTACTCCGGCACCACAGTGATTCAGGATTACGGCGATGCCCATATGGCCACCGGAGACCTGATCGTATACACATCCGCCGACAGCGTGTTCCAGATAGCGGCCCACGAGGAGAAAGTGCCTCTGGAGGAGCTGTACGGATACTGCAGGGCTGCAAGGGAGATCCTGCAGGGCCGGCACGGCGTGGGCAGGGTCATCGCCAGGCCCTTCATCGGCCCCCGGGGCGGGGAATTCACAAGGACGGCCCACCGTCATGATTTCTCCATCCTGCCGCCCTCCACTACCATGCTGGATCAGCTCTCGGACAGCGGCAAAGCGGTCATCGCCGTGGGCAAAATCAAGGACATCTTCGCCGGAAAGGGCATCACGGAGTCCGTGTACACCTCCGGCAACGAGGAGGGCATTGAGCGGACGCTGGAGTATCTGGACAAGGAGTTCGAGGGGCTCTGCTTCATCAACCTGGTGGACTACGACATGCTCTACGGCCATCGCAGGGATATAGACGGCTACGCGAAGGCGCTGACCTACTTTGACGGCAAGCTTCCTGAAATCTTAGGAAAGCTGAAGGAGGAGGACATCCTCATGATTACGGCCGACCACGGCTGCGACCCGGGGTACCTTGCCACCACCGACCATACCAGGGAGCATGTGCCGTTCCTCATGTACGGATCCGGTATCAAGCCAAGGAACCTGGGCACCCGGGAGACCTTCGCGGACATCGGCGCCACTGTGCTGGACTACTTTGGCATCGTGCCCGCTTTTGAGGGAGAGTCCATGCTGCCATTCGGAGAAGGGATACCATTCGGAGAAGGGATACCATTCGAAGAAGGGATACCTTCCCGGGAGGACGGATTCGTCACCCCGCCGTAAGGGCAGGGCCGGAAAGAGAAAGGAGACGAAAGAGGAATGTGCGACTGTCTGATTTGTGAGAGGATTGAACTGATAAAGAAAAACAAAAACCCTTATTTCGTCAGAGAACTGAATACAGGATATGTAGTCATCGGAGACCATCAGCGAATCAGGGGATACTCCCTGTTCCTGTGTAAGCAGCATGCCACAGAGCTGCATTTTCTGGAGCCTTCCTTCCGGCAGGAATTCCTGCGGGAGATGTCGCTGACTGCGGAGGCAGTCTATAACGCATTCCAGCCGGAAAAGCTCAACTATTCGTTGCTGGGAGCCGGAAGGGGGCTTCACATGCACTGGCATTTCCACCCCAGGAGGAAAGGGGATACGCCGAAGCCCGGCCCGGTATGGCAGCTGGGGGACGAGCTTCTCGCGGACGAGTACCTTCCCACGCCGGAAGAGTTGACGGAATTAAAGGAGAGGTTGAACGCAGAATTGGACAAGCTGCTGTGATGACATGAAAATGGAGGAACGTGAATAAATGAACGACTACACAGAAGAAATAAACCGCCGGCGCACCTTCGCCATCATCTCCCACCCGGATGCCGGCAAGACCACCCTGACGGAGAAATTCCTGCTCTACGGCGGCGCCATCAACCTGGCGGGGAGCGTGAAGGGAAAGGCCACGGCCAGGCACGCCGTCTCCGACTGGATGGAGATAGAGAAGGAGAGAGGTATCTCAGTGACCTCCTCGGTATTGCAGTTCGAGTACGGCGGCTACTGCATCAACATATTGGACACGCCCGGGCATCAGGATTTCTCGGAGGACACCTACCGCACTTTGATGGCCGCGGATTCCGCCGTGATGGTGATCGACGCCTCCAAGGGCGTGGAGGCCCAGACCAGGAAGCTGTTCAAGGTCTGCGTCATGCGCAAGATTCCGATATTCACCTTCATCAACAAGATGGACAGGGATGCCCGGGACACCTTTGATCTGCTGGACGATATCGAAAAAGAGTTAGGTATCGCTACCTGCCCCGTGAACTGGCCCATCGGTTCGGGAAAGGAATTCAAGGGCGTCTATGACAGGGAGAAGAAATGCGTGATCTCCTACGCGGACACGGAGAAGGGCACCAAGGAGGGCAGGGCCACGGAGATTCCTGTGGCGCAGGAGGACATGCTGCGGGCCCAGATCGGCGACGATGCTGCGGACAAGCTGCTGGAGGAGATCGACCTGCTGGACGGAGCGGGAGCGGATTTCGACCTGGAGGCGGTGCGGGCGGGAGATTTGACGCCTGTGTGCTTCGGTTCCGCCCTGACCAATTTCGGCGTGGAGATCTTCCTGAAGCATTTCCTGCAGATGACCACCACGCCCTTGGCCAGAAAGGCGGACGTGGGCATGATAGAGCCGACGGAGAACGCTTTCAGCGCCTTTGTGTTCAAGATTCAGGCCAATATGAACAAGGCCCACCGGGACAGGGTGGCCTTCATGCGCATCTGCTCCGGTAGGTTCGACGCCCAGATGGAGGTGCGCCACGTCCAGGGTGGCAAGGTCATGCGGCTCTCCCAACCCCAGCAGATCATGGCGGACGACAGGAAGATTCTGAGCGAGGCCTACGCTGGGGACATCATCGGCGTGTTCGACCCCGGCATCTTCTCCATCGGGGACACCCTGTGCAGCCCCAAGGAGAAGTTCCAGTACGAGGGTATCCCCACCTTCGCCCCGGAGCATTTCGCCAGGGTGCGCCAGATCGACACCATGAAGCGCAAGCAGTTTGTCAAGGGCATCCAGCAGATCGCCCAGGAGGGCGCCATCCAGATTTTCCAGGAATTCAACACGGGCCTGGAGGAAATCATCGTGGGCGTGGTGGGCGTGCTGCAGTTCGACGTGCTGAAGTACAGGCTGGAAAACGAGTACAATGTGGAGATCCGGCTGGATTCCCTGCCCTATGAGCATATCCGCTGGATTGAAAACAAGGATGAGGTGGACATCGAGAAGCTGATGGGCACCTCGGACATGAAGAAGGTGAAGGACATGAAGGGGAATCCTTTGCTTTTATTCGTGAACCCATGGAGCGTCGGCATGACGCTTGACCGGAATAAAGGACTCGTTCTGACGGAATTCAACAAAAACTAAGGCGGGACGGGCCCGGATAAAGGAGAGCGGGCAGATGAGGAAGAAGACGCATATGATATGGCCCATGCTGGGGGCGGCGCTCCTGTGCCTGGTATGTACAGGCTGTGCGGGAATCGATTTCCGGCACGAGGTGCCCCGGGACTATTCCCTGCAGGCGGAGGAGGTGTCCACCAGCATTACCCAGACCCAGGAGCCGCCGGAGGAGACGGAGCCTCCGGTGAATTTCCTGACGGAGGGGAACTGCCTCTATGCCCGCGCTACCCTGAGCGAGACGGAGCAGATCTGGTACGATGACATGGAGCGCATATTGGGGGGCTTCGGCAGGCAGGAGCACTTAAGCCGGGAGGGGCTTGAGGCAGGGCTGGACGAGGAGAGCATCGACAAGATTTTCCAGTGCGTCCTGAGCGACCACCCGGAGCTGTTCTATGTGGACGGCTATTCCTACACGAAATACTCCAGGGGGACAACCCTCACTGCCGTGGAGTTCTCCGGCACCTACAATGTGGACCTGGACACTGCCGTGGAGCGGGAGGAGGAGATTCGGCTGGCCGCGGATCGGATCCTGGCCGGCATTCCGGAGGAGGCCTCGGATTATGACAAGGTAAAGTATGTGTACGACACATTGATCCGCCAGACGGACTACGACCTGAACGCCGCGGACAACCAGAACATATATTCGGTGTTCGTAGGCCGCTCCTCCGTCTGCCAGGGCTATGCCAAGGCCACCCAGTATCTGCTGAACAGGCTGGGGGTGGAGTGCACTTTGGTCCTGGGGACCGTGGAGACCGGGGAGGGCCATGCCTGGAATCTGGTGAAGGTGAACGGGAACTACTACTATGTGGACACCACATGGGGGGACGTGTCCTACCAGATGGATGATACGCCCTCCGGGGAGGAGGCCGGGGACGGGAGCGGCAGAATCGCCATGCCGGAGATCAACTATGACTATCTGAACGTGACCACTGCGGAGCTGCTGCGCACCCACTCCATCGGAGGCCAGGTGCCCATGCCCCTGTGCGTTGCCACTGAAGCGAACTATTATGTGCGGGAGGGCGCGTATTTCACTTTTTATGACAGGGAGCAGATGGAGGCCCTGTTCCGGAAAACCCTGGAAGAGGGCCGCGCCGACGTGACGATCAAATGCGCCGACGAGCCCTGCTACAGGGAAGTGGTGGAGGGGCTGATAGACGGGCAGGAGATTTTCCGGTATCTGTCGGACGAGGAGGGCAGGGTGGCCTATGCCCAGAACGAAAAACAGTTGTCGCTGACATTTTGGGTGACAAATGAATAGGATCTATGGTATAATGTTGACCCATAAAGACATTGTGTCAACTTTTGATTCCATGTGCGCGAAGCGCGCGAAATTGTGGTATAATATTGGGACATATTTGAAATGCTTTTTCAGGAGGGTATTTTTCATGGGAAAAGAAACAGAGAGCAGTACAGTGGTATTGAAAGCGGAGGAGAATGTGGGCATGGTGCAGATCGCTGACGACGTGGTGGCGATGATTGCCTCCCTGGCGGCCACGGAGGTGGAGGGCATCAGCGCCATGGCCGGGAACATCACCAATGAGCTCATGGGCAAGGTGGGCATGAAGAAGCTGACCAAGGGCGTGAGGGTGGTGGTGACCGGGCGCAATGTGCGGGTGGACCTGGCCGTGACCATGGAATACGGATACAATATCCCGGCCACCTGCCATCATGTGCAGGCCAAGGTGAAGGCGGCCATCGAGAACATGACAGGCCTGAACTGCACTGACGTGAACATCCGCATCGCCGGAGTGAAGGTCAGGGTGTGACGCGGGCTTCGGGGGGTGACAAATGGGAAGACATGAACAAAGGGAGCAGGTTTTCCGGCTTTTGTTCCAGGCGGAGTTCCATCCGGCCCAGGACATGCCCAGGCAGATGAGGCTGTTCGTGGAGGACAACGAGGAGATCGGATCCCAGAAGGATGCCGATTATATAGAGAAGCGCTGTCAGACTGTCTTTCGGGAGCTTCCCGGGATAGACAGGCTGATCGACGAAAATACCGTGGGATGGAATACCAGGCGGATGGGCAAGGTGGAGCTGGCTGTGCTGCGCCTGGCGGTGTACGAGCTGCGCTTTGACGACGACATTCCCGCGGGAGTGGCGATAGATGAGGCGGTGGGGCTGGCGAAGCTGTACGGGCAGGAGAACGCCGGCGGTTTCGTGAACGCCATCCTGGCCAAGATCGTGAAGCTTCCGCGGACGGAAAGCGCTCGCGAATTGTTGAAATCAGGTGATTGAGATCCGGAATGTTTATACTGTAGGACAATTGAACTCTTATATCAAAAATATGTTCACGCAGGACTATCTGCTGCAGAGGCTCTATGTGAAGGGCGAGGTGAGCAACTGCAAGTACCATTCCTCGGGACATATCTATTTTACGTTGAAGGATTCCAGGGGGACCATAAGCTGCGTGATGTTCGCGGGCAGCCGTGCGGGCCTCTCTTTTCGTATGTCCGAAGGCCAGCAGGTGATTGTGGGCGGCGCGGTGGACGTGTACGAGCGGGACGGGAAGTACCAGCTCTACGCGAAGGAAATCCGGCTGGACGGAAGCGGCCAGCTCTACGAGAGGTTCGAACGGCTGAAACAGGAGCTGGAGGAATCCGGCATGTTCGCCCCGGAGTACAAGCAGCCCATCCCCAGGTTCATACAGACCCTGGGCGTGGTCACAGCGGACACGGGAGCGGCCGTCCGGGACATCATCCAGATAGCGGGCAGGAGGAATCCTTACGTGCAGATCATCCTCTATCCGGCCATCGTCCAGGGGGAGGCGGCGGTGCCCAGCATCGTCCGGGGCATCCGGGCGTTGGAGGCCCTTGGGGTGGACGTGATGATCGTGGGCAGGGGCGGCGGCTCCATCGAGGATTTGTGGGCTTTCAACGAGAGGGAGGTGGCTCAGGCGGTGTTCGACTGCTCCGTACCGGTCATCTCCGCGGTGGGACATGAGACGGATACCACGATCGTGGATTTCGTGGCAGACTTGCGGGCGCCCACGCCATCGGCGGCAGCGGAGCTGGCGGTGACGGATATCCGGGAAATCATGAGCGGGATACTGAATTACAGGGACGCGCTGCTGCGCCTGATGCAGAGGAAGCTCCAGGACGGCCGGGGACAGGCCAGGCAGTTGGAGCTGAAACTGAAGCTGAAGAGCCCCGGGAGCCAGATCCGGGAGAGGAAGATGGCCGCGCTGTCGGCGGAGGAGAGGCTGCAGGAAAGGATGAACAGGCTCCTGGAGCGCCGCCGCCACGAGCTGGAAATCTACATCGAGCGGATGAAGGGGCTGTCCCCTCTGGAGAAGCTGGGCAGCGGCTATTCCTATGTGGAGGACAGCGCGGGGCACAATATCCGCTCCGTAAGGCAGGTGCGGGAAGGGCAGGACATCACCATCCGGGTGAAGGACGGGCGGATCGGGGCCAGGGTGGTCAGGATTGGGCCCGCGGAGGACGGAAGGGGAAAGCTATGCTGAGGAGAATCGACAAGGGGCTGACTCCTGTCATTGTTTTTGGAGCGTTTGGCTAATCGTGAATATGGTGGAGGATTGTCTGGGGCATCGAATGTATCCTACACTGGAGGCGGCGCAATTCTGGTACCAGAGAGGCTTTGCTGGGGGGCGGGATAGCTCTGGGGATTCTGGAGGCGGTGATAGGGGTGAAATGTATCATCAGGAAGCGGCTAAGGCAATCGGACGAGGAGAGAGTGGAAAATGGCTGAAGAGACGAGAAAGCTTAGCCTGGAGGAGAATTTCGCCAGGCTGGAGGAACTGATCGGGGAGCTGGAGCGGGACGACATCCCGCTGGAGGAGGCCTTCACGGCCTACAGCGCGGGCATGGCGGTCCTGAAGCAGTGCAACGACCAGATAGATAAGGTGGAGAAGCAGGTGCTCAAGCTTACGGAAGAGGGAGAACTGGAGGAATTCGGAAATGGACGCATCAGCATTTGAGGAGAGGCTGCGGGAGGAGACCGCATATGCGGAGCGGGTGCTGCGGGAGCATCTGCCTAAGGAGGAAGGGCTGCAGGGGAAAATCATAGAGGCCATGAACTACAGTCTGCTGGCCGGGGGAAAGCGCCTGCGCCCGATTCTCATGCGGGAGACCTATCGGATGTGCGGCGGGGAAGACGGCGGCGCAATCGAACATTTCATGGCTGCCATCGAGATGATTCATACCTATTCCCTGGTGCACGACGATCTGCCCGCCATGGACAATGACCGCTACCGCAGGGGAAGGGAGACCACCTGGTATGTGTACGGGGAGACCATGGGCATCCTGGCCGGGGACGGTCTGCTGAACTATGCCTTTGAGACGGCGATCCGGGCGCTTGGGGAGCCCGGGCCGGGGAGCAGCGCCTCTGAGGGCGAAAGGCTTGCGCGGCTGGAGCGGGCCTCTGCCGCGTTTTCCGTTTTGGCGCGCAAGGCAGGGATTCATGGCATGATTGGCGGGCAGGTGGTGGATGTCATGGCCGAGAAGAGCTTCGTCATGGCCGAGAAGAAATTCGGCCAGGCTGAGAAGGGCCTGGACGGGCACGGGAGAGATTCGGCCATGGCCGCACAGGGCTCAGAGGATTCCACGGAGTCCGTTGCGGAGGATGCCGGGACCAGGCTCATGTTCATCCATGCCCACAAGACCGCGGCCCTGATACAGGCGGCCATGATGACAGGCGCGATTCTGGCGGGAGCCGGAGAAGACCGGGTGGCCGTCATCGAAAAATGCGCTTACAACATAGGCATCGCCTTCCAGATACAGGACGACATCCTGGACGTGATCGGCGACAGCGGGGAGCTGGGCAAGTCCACTGGCAGCGACGCCCAGAACGGGAAAACCACCTATGTGACATGGAAGGGCCTGGAGCAGGCAAAGGCTGACGCAGAAGCATTGTCCAGAGAGGCTGTGGCTATACTGGACGGTTTCGAGGGGGAGCATGAGTTCCTGAAGCAGTTGATACTGAACTTGATAGACAGAAGAAAATAGGAGCGATAAACGGGCGCAGCGTTCTTCCATGGATAGCTTTTATGGATAGCTTTTGAGGAAGGCTGCCGGGAAAGGCAAGGGATGGCGATGTTGCTGGAGACCATTGGACAGGCGAACGATATCAAGAAGATAAGGAAAGAGGACTTGGGAAGTCTGGCACAGGAGATCCGGGATTTCCTGATACGGACGATCAGCGTCACGGGAGGGCATCTGGGGGCGAACCTGGGGGCCGTGGAGCTGACCATGGCCCTGCACCTGGCCCTGAATCTCCCGAAGGACAAAATCATCTGGGACGTGGGGCATCAGTCCTACACCCACAAGATCCTCACCGGCCGGAAGGGCAGGTTCGAGACCCTGCGCCAGTTCCATGGCCTCAGCGGCTTCCCCAAGCGCAAGGAAAGCGAATGCGACGTCTTCGACACAGGCCACAGCTCCACCTCCCTGTCCGCGGGGCTGGGACTGGTGAAGGCCCGGGAGATTACAGGCGGCAGCGAGACGATCGTATCGGTAATCGGGGACGGGTCGTTGACCGGGGGCATGGCCTACGAGGCCCTGAACAACGCCGCCAAGCTGGAGACGAACTTCATCATCATCCTGAACGACAACAACATGTCCATCTCCGAGAACGTGGGGGGCATGTCCAAATATCTCAACAGCATCCGCACGGCCTCCGGCTATCTGGACCTGAAAAAGGGAATCTACAATGCCCTCCAGGGCACCAAGCGGGGGGACAGCACCATCAGCCGCATCCGCAGGGCAAAGAGCAGCTTCAAGCAATTGGTGATACCCGGCATGATGTTCGAGGACATGGGCATCACCTACCTGGGGCCTGTGGACGGGCACGACATCCCGGCCCTGGTGGCCACCATCCAGGCCGCCAAGCGGGTGGAGGGTCCGGTGATGATCCACGCGCTGACGGAGAAAGGCAGGGGATACCGGCCCGCGGAGCGCCATCCCGCCAGGTTCCACGGCACGGAGCCCTTCGACATCGAGACAGGCATCCCCTCCCACCCCAGGACAGTGGCCAATTATACGGACATCTTCTCCACGGTGATGTGCAAGCTGGGCCAGAGGGACGACAGGATTGTAGCCATCACCGCCGCCATGCCGGACGGCACCGGGCTGAAACGGTTCCACAACATGTATCCGGACCGCTTCTTTGACGTAGGCATAGCGGAGCAGCACGCGGTGACCTTCGCGGCAGGACTGGCGGTGGGGGGCATGAAGCCCATCGTGGCCGTGTATTCCTCCTTCCTGCAGCGGGCCTACGACCAGATTCTGCACGATGTGTGCCTGCAGAACCTCCCTGTGGTCTTCGCCATCGACAGGGCGGGACTGGTGGGCAGCGACGGGGAGACCCATCAGGGGGTATTCGACCTTACATATCTCTCCGGCATCCCGAACATGCATATCTGCGCCCCCAAGAATAAGTGGGAGCTGTCGGACATGCTGAAGTTCGCGGTGTCTCTGGGAGCGCCCGTGGCGGTGCGCTATCCCAGGGGGACGGCCTACGCGGGGCTGAAGGAGCACCGGGAGCCCGTAAGCCTGGGCAGGGCAGAGTGGATCTACAGGGAGCGGGAGATCGCCCTGTTCGCGCTGGGCAGCATGGTGAAGACCGCCGAGGACGTGCGGGAGCGGCTGAAGGCGGCGGGCCATGAGGTGAGCCTGGTCAACGCCAGGTTCGTGAAGCCCATCGACGAGGAGGCCGTGGCCGAAGCCTGCGGGAGCCATAATCTGATTGTCACCATGGAGGAGAACGTGGCCTGCGGCGGCTACGGGGAGAAGGTGTTGGCTTATATGAACGAAAAGGGCCTGGGCAGCCGCTTCCTGGGCATAGCGGTTCCCGATGTCTTCGTGGAACACGGCAATGTGGAGCTGCTGAAGCAGGAAATCGGCATGGACGCGGAGGGCATCGTGACCAGGATTCTGGAGAGAATCGGCGAGGCGTAGGAAGACGGATGAAAGAACGTTTGGATGTCATATTGGTAAAACAGGGCCACGCGCCCTCCAGAGAAAAGGCCAGGGCCATCATCATGTCCGGCAATGTCTATGTGAACGGACAGAAGGAGGATAAGGCCGGGACATTTTTCGATGAGGCGAAAATCGCGCTGGAGGTGCGGGAGAGCGCCCTGCGCTATGTGAGCCGGGGCGGCCTGAAGCTGGAGAAGGCCGTGGAGACATGGGGGCTTTCCCTGGCGGATAAGGTGTGCATGGACATCGGGGCCTCCACCGGGGGCTTTACGGACTGCATGCTGCAGAGGGGAGCGTCCAAGGTCTATGCCGTGGACGTGGGGCACGGGCAGCTTGCCTGGAAGCTCCGGGGCGACGAAAGGGTGGTCTGCATGGAGCAGACGAACTTCCGGTACGTTGTGCCGGAGGACATTGGGGAGCCGCTGGACTTTGCCAGCGTGGACGTGTCCTTCATCTCCCTGACGAAGATATTGATTCCCGCCCGGAACCTGCTGAAGCGCGGCGGGGAGATGGTCTGCCTGATCAAGCCCCAGTTCGAGGCGGGCAGGGAGAAGGTGGGCAAGAAGGGCGTGGTCAGGGAGCCGGAGATTCACGGGGAGGTCATCCGGAAAATCGTCGACTACGCGGACGTAGTCGGATTTGGCCCGCTGCATTTGGATTACTCCCCGGTGAGAGGGCCGGAGGGGAACATCGAGTATCTGCTGCACCTGAAAAAAGAGGGGGAGCCGTCTGCCGAACTGAGGGGCCTGTCCGAGCGGGACGCCGAGGAGCGGCTGCGGGAGGCTGCGGAGAGCGGCGGGGGGCTGTCCCGGCAGCCTGGCTGGGACAGCCTGATCGGGGAGACGGTGGCGGCTTCCCATGCACAGCTATGAAGGAGCCGGAGAGCCATGAAGCATTTTCTGATCTATACCAATCGACAGAAGGACAGGGAATTGGCCACCACAAAGCGGATCTGCGACTTCCTGCGGCTGAAGGGGAAGCGCGTCACCGTCATGGCCCAGGGAATTTGCGGGTCGGGTGAGGATTCCCGCCAGGCCCCTTGGCGGCGGGCAGAGGGCGGCGCTGTGTGGCCGTATCAGGATCCGGGGCGGGATGGAGATGCAGAGCGAAGTCGGCAGCGGCCGGAGCCGGGCAGCTCCCTGGAGGTTCCCGCGGACGCGGATTGCATGATTGTGCTGGGCGGGGACGGCACGGTGCTGCAGGCGGCCAGGCTGACGAAGATGCTGCGGGTTCCCATCATTGGCGTGAACCTGGGTACGCTGGGCTATATGACAGAGGTGGAGGTGCCGAACCTGGAGGAGTCGCTGGAACGGCTGATCGCCGGGGACTATGTGCAGGAGAGCCGCATGATGCTGGGCGGCAGGGCCACATTCGCGGACGGGCGGAGGGAAGAGGGCTGGGCGCTGAACGATATCGTGATATCCAGAAGCGGCCCCCTGCAGATCATCAAGTTCAATATATACGTCAATGGCCAGTTCCTGAACGATTACAGCGCGGACGGCGTGATCGTCACCACGCCCACCGGCTCCACGGGCTACAATCTGTCCGCGGGAGGGCCTCTGGTGGAGCCCGGCGCCAGATTGATCGTGCTGACGCCCATTTGTCCCCACTCCCTGAACCAGAGGAGCATCGTCCTTTCCCCGGAGGATGTGATAGAAATCCAGATACCGGCCCGGGGGGAGAGCGGGAACCAGAATGTGGAGGCAAGCTTTGACGGCAACCATGTCATACCGCTGGGGACGGGAGACAGGCTGCGGATCGTAAGGTCGGAGGAGACCACGGAATTCTTGAAGCTGGGTCAGGGCAGCTTTCTGGACGTGCTCCACAGAAAGATGAAAGAATAGCGTGTAAAGAACTTATGCGTTACGCACAGAAGAATGCCCAAAGTGGGGCATTCTCCGGA
This sequence comes from uncultured Acetatifactor sp., assembly GCF_948601915.1. Taxonomy (NCBI): domain Bacteria; kingdom Bacillati; phylum Bacillota; class Clostridia; order Lachnospirales; family Lachnospiraceae; genus Acetatifactor; species uncultured Acetatifactor sp. Next base: position 23,566 of record NZ_CAPDXS010000054.1, read on the forward strand.
CTTGCGGCAGATTAAGGGACCAGGAGCCTGACAGAGGGGGAAGGGACATGAAGGAGAACAGGCAGGACAAGATGCTGGAGATCATTCGCAACTACGATGTGGGAACCCAGGAGGAGCTGGCCGGGAGGCTGCGGGAGGCGGGCTTTTCCGTGACCCAGGCCACGGTCTCCAGGGACATCCGGGAGCTGAAGCTGTCCAAGGTGCCCACAGCGGAGGGAGGGCAGAAATATGTGGCGCTGGAGCAGGAGGAGGGAGGCCGGGGAGACCGGTTCATCCGTGTCCTGCAGGATGCCTTTTCTTCCATGGCCACCGCCCAGAACCTGCTGGTGGTCAGGACGGTGTCCGGCATGGCCATGGCGGCGGCCACCGCCATGGACGCCCTGCAGTTTCCCGAGGTGGTGGGCTGCATCGCCGGGGACGACACCATCTTCGTGGCCACCCATACAGTAGAGGAAGCACAGGCCCTGATGGAAAAAATCAGATCCATCACAGCGTAACGGCCGGACTTTTGCTCCCATGGGGGCGGTGGGGAGAGTCCGCCGGCTTACAGGCAGATGTGCCGGAGAGGGTGAATCTGGCGGGGCCGGATGCCCCGGCTTGGGAAGGGCCGGGGCGTGCGGCGGGCCAAAAGCCTGAAAGGAGAAAGAAGATGCTGACTAGCTTGCATGTGAAGAACCTGGCATTGATGGAAGAGACGGAGGTGGAGTTCGGCGAGGGCCTGAACATTCTCACCGGAGAGACCGGCGCGGGGAAATCCCTGCTGATCGGGAGCGTGAACCTGGCCCTTGGGGGGAAGTTCGAGCGGGAGATGCTGCGCAAGGGGGCGGAGAGCGCCCTTGTGGAGCTGGTCTTCACCGGAAATGAGCGCGTCCGCGGGAAGCTGGAGGAGCTGGAGCTGGAGCAGTCGGAAGACGGAACCGTAGCCATCAGCCGCAAAATCAGCGTGGGGAAAAATGTGTACCGCATCAACGGCGAGACCGTCACCGCGAAGCAGGTGAAGGAGCTGGCGGAGCTTTTGATAGACATCCATGGCCAGCATGAGCACCAGTCCCTGCTGCACAAAAAGAAGCACATGGAGATTCTGGACGCCTACTGCGGCGGGAAGCTTGCGAAGGAGGCGGAGGCGGTGGCTGTGGCCTACAGGGAGTGCCGGGAGCTGGAGCGCTCCCTGGAGGAAGAGGCCATGGACGAGGAAGCCAAGGCCAGGGAACAGGCGCTGGCCCGGTTCGAGCTCCAGGAGATCGAGCAGGCCCATCTGGTGCCCGGCGAGGACGAGGAGCTGGAGCAGCGCTACCGCATCATGGTGAACGGCAAGAGGATAACCGAAAATCTGTCAGAAAGCTATCAGTATACCGGCAGCGACTTCGAGGGAGGAGCGGGAGGCGCCCTGAGCCGCGCCCTGCGCGCCCTGCGCAACGTGTCGGGGCTGGACGGCCGCCTGGGAGAGCTGGAGGGGGAGCTGGCGGAGATCGACAATCTGCTGGCGGACTACAACCGGGACCTGGCCCAGTACATGGAGGACTGCGAGTTCGACGACGAGGAGTATGCCGCCGTGGAGGAGCGGCTGAACCTCCTGAACCGCCTGAAGGAAAAATACGGGAAGACCCTGGAGGCAGTGATCGCCTACGGGGAGGGGCGGCAGAAGCTCCTGGACAAGCTGGAGGACTACGACGCCTATATCGAAGGGCTGAACCGGCGCCTGGCCGCGGCCAGGGCAAACCTGGAGGAGAGCTGCGGCAGGCTTTCCAAGATCCGCAGGAAGCATGCCGCCGTGCTGACGAAGCAGTTGAAGGAGGCCCTGGTGAACCTGAACTTCGCCACGGTGGAATTCGAGATCGCCATAGACCGGGCCAAGACCGTCACCGCAAAGGGCTACGACGATGTGGAGTTCCTGATTTCCACCAATCCCGGCGAGGGCGTGAGGGCCTTGAGCCAGGTGGCCAGCGGCGGCGAGCTGTCCCGCATCATGCTGGCCATCAAGACCGTGCTGGCCGGCAGGGACGACATCGACACCCTGATCTTCGATGAAATCGATACGGGCATCAGCGGCAGGACGGCCTGGCGGGTGTCCGAGCAGCTCGACACTGTGGCCCATGCCCACCAGGTGCTGTGCATCACCCATCTGCCCCAGATAGCCGCCATGGCGGACAGGCATTTCGTCATTGAGAAAAGCAGCACCCAGGACAATACCATCACCGACATCCGCCTGCTGGAAGAGGAGGAGAGCCTGGGAGAGCTGGCAAGGCTCTTGGGCAGCGATACATTGACCCCGGCCGCCCTGTCCAACGCCAAAGACATGCGCCTGCAGGCTGCCGCCCACAAATCCCATTCAAAATAATTTGCCGGACAAAAATTCCAGAAGCTGCTGGAATGAAACCGGAAAAAATCTCACATACTATACACGAAAAAAGACTCTCAGAGGGTCTTTTTTTGTACGGACAGGCAATCGGAAGTCTGCAGCCGACGCGGCTGCGGCCCGCAGGGCGAGCGGTGGAGAGGGGCATCCCCACGCTCGGTCGGGAGGAAATCGATTCGGAGGAGTATGTGGATATGGGATGGAAGGACAAGGGGAACATACAGGATATAGAGGACATCAGGACAAGGGCCGCCAGGTGCGGAAGAAGGGAGAGCGGCCAGGACGAGGCCGTCAAAAGGCAGGCGGGGGAGGACATGGTGATCCTGCTCCAGAACTGGAAGCAGCGGCTTAGGCGCTATCGGATCTACAGATTCTTCCTGGGCCTGTCGCTGGCCGCGAGCTGTACGGCGCTGGTGGCCATGCTGTATTACCAGATTGACAGCAGCATCCCCTCTGTGATCAACGTGCGGGCCGGTGAGGCGGAATCCCTCCATCTGGGCATCCCGGCCAGGGGAGAGATTGTCAGCGTAAGCGACCAGGGGGTCAGCAATATCCCCCAGGGGGCAGTGGACATAGATTTGAGCAAGACCTTCACTCTGAAGACGGCGCTGGAGTCGGGCTACCGGATGCAGGTGAAGCTCTTCGGCTTCATCACGCTGAAGAATGTGGACATCCAGGTCATCGAGGACCAGGAGCTGATTCCCGTGGGCGCACCCATCGGCATCTATGTGAAGACGGACGGCGTCCTCGTAGTGGGCACGGGGGAATTCCAGGGGCCGGACGGCGTCAGCTATTCCCCGGGGAAATACATCCTGAAATCCGGCGATTATGTCCGGAAGGTGAACGGTCAGGCAGTGACGGAAAAGGATGACTTCATCCAGCGCATGAAGGACAGCGGCGGGCAGCCCGTGGTATTGACCATAGAGCGGGAGGGCGAGCTCATGGACGTGGAGATCACGCCCCAGCGGGATGCCACGGGAGATTACAAGATTGGAGTCTGGGTCCGGGACAACGCCCAGGGCGTGGGTACCATGACCTACATCGACGGCCAGGGCAACTTCGGAGCCCTGGGCCACGGCATCACGGACGTGGACACCAGCACCCTGATGCACATGGAGGGCGGCAGCCTCTACCAGACGGACATCGTGGACATCCACAAGGGCTCTTCCGGGAATCCCGGGGAGATGACGGGCATGATTATCTATTCCGATGACCGCATCCTGGGGGAAATCACGGACAACAGCAACCGGGGAATCTTCGGGGTCTGCAACGCCAGGGCCCTGGAGATGGGGTTCAGGGAGCCCCTGCCCATCGGCCTGAAGCAGGAGATTGAGACCGGAATGGCCCAGATCCTCTGCACCGCGGACGGCATGACCAGATACTATGACGTGGAGATAACGGCGGTGCATTTAGACCGCGACAATGTGAACCGGGGGATAGAGCTCACGGTGACGGATCCGGACCTCCTGGCGCTGACGGGGGGAATCGTGCAGGGCATGAGCGGCAGCCCCATCATCCAGAACGGGAAGTTCATCGGGGCGGTGACCCATGTGCTGGTGCAGGATTCCAGGAAGGGGTATGGGATTTTTATTGAGAATATGTTGGAGCATTAAGTCCGGGCAGGACAGGAACAAAGAGAATGCGGGGCAAGCTTGCTTGCAGACGCATTCTCTTTGTGAGTGGCCTATCCGGCGCAAGCCGGACATCGGGAAATCACAAGGTGATTTCCCGATGCTGCCCGGGCGGGGATGACGGCGTATCGCAGCGCTTTTGTGGCTTCGGTTTTATGGTTATGCGGCATGTACATATTTTGCATTTCCTTTATCGGCAAATCAAGAAAACAGAAGTATAATGTTTAAAATAATTGACAATATTAGTATTTTTGTTTATAATAACAGAAATAAAATGAGGGAAGAAACATGAGCAAAAGAACGACTGTTATTATGCCGCAAACAGAAAAAATCCTGGCGCAGATGGGAGAGCAGATAAAGCTGGCCAGGCTGCGCAGGAAACTGTCCACGGAACTGGTTGCCGAACGTGCCAGCATAAGCCGGGCCACCTTGTGGGCCATAGAGAAAGGTTCGCCCTCTGTAGCGATTGGCATGTACGCGGCCGTACTGCATGCCTTAAATGGAATGGATAAGGATCTGGCCCTGGTTGCGAAAGACGATGAATTTGGCCGCAAGCTGCAGGATCTGGAATTGGTGACCAGAAAACGTGCGCCCAAAAAGAGTGGGGATTGATAATGGAAGAAAAAACCATTTATGTTTATGAAGACTGGAGCGGAGATGCGCCTGCACTGATGGGAAGACTCCATGTGTCCTCTGTCAGGGGAAAAGAACAGTTTGCTTTTGAATATGAGACAGCATGGCTTACTTCTGAAGCGGCAAATTATTTCCTGGATCCTGATCTGGCGTTGTATAGAGGAAGGCAGTATGTACCGATGGATAAGCGGATATTCGGGGTATTTGCCGATTCCTGTCCGGATCGCTGGGGAAGGACTCTGATGAAGCGCCAAGAAGCCATACAGGCCAGAAAAGAGAACAGAAAGCCGAAAACTCTGGGGGAGAGCGACTATTTACTGGGGGTGTATGATCAGGCGCGGATTGGAGCGCTGCGTTTCAAAGTACAGGAAAACGGTGAGTTCCTGGCAGATGACAAGGGGTTGGCAATTCCGCCGTGGGTTGCGCTGCGCACATTAGAGGCCGCCAGCCTGGGCTTCGAGAATGATGAAAGCGGGCTGGAGGAGAAATGGTTAAGCCAGCTGCTTGCACCTGGCTCCTCTCTGGGCGGGGCCAGGCCTAAGGCAACGGTACAGGATGCGAAAGGAAACCTATGGATTGCAAAATTCCCATCGAAGCATGATGAAACAAATATTGGCGCATGGGAAAAAGTAGTCCATGATTTGGCAAAGATGTGCGGGCTTGATGTGCCGGAGGCAAGATTGGAGACCTTTTCAAAAACAGGATCTACCTTTCTTGTAAAAAGGTTCGACAGAGACGGCGATAACAGGATTCATTTTGCATCGGCGATGACTTTGCTTGGGAAAACGGATGGCGCTTCCGGCAATGACGGTTCCAGTTATTTGGATTTGGTTTCCTTTATCAGAAAAAATGGAGCGGCTCCCGCACAGGATTTAAAGGAGCTCTGGAGACGTATTGTTTTTAACATGGCTGTTTCAAATACAGATGACCATTTAAGGAACCATGGCTTTCTTTTGACAAAAGCGGGCTGGAGGCTGTCGCCGCTTTATGATGTGAATCCGGTTCCTTATGGAGACGTATTGTCCTTAAATGTGGATATGGATGACAGTTCCATTTCCATGGAGCTTGCTGCCAGCGTCGCGGAATATTTTGATATGGATAAAAAGGAAGCATATGAAGCTGCGGATGAGATTGCCGGGACAGTGAGGGAAAACTGGGAAAGGCTTGCGGGAAAATGCGGTTTATCCGCAAAGGCCTGTGAATATATGAGGCCGGCGTTTGAAATGTGTTATTTCGATGTATGAGAGTGGAGAGAAAAGAATATGTTGGAGCATTGAGGGCTGGCAGGAAAGAGAGAAGAGTGCAGATTGGGAAATTAACAGGTCTGCACTCTTTGTGTCAAAGCAAAATAAAGCATCAATTATGCCTTGAATTCTCAGCTGCATAAGCCATAAGAAAAGATTTTATTGAAATCAGGTATTATCGATAGTATAATCCTGTTTTTAACAGTTGTGTAAACAATGAATCGCTGTAACCCCAGTGTTTATGCGGGCTACAGCGATTCAAGCTTTAGAAATGAAATATAGTAATTTATTCCCTGCCTTTGCTTCTTTTTTGGATTCCCCTCATTTTTTGTCTGGTAATGAACTGATAGTCAGTGCGAATCCCACAGACTTCATGCAGGG
>NZ_CAPDXS010000055.1:0-24544 GCF_948601915.1 uncultured Acetatifactor sp.
TGCTGTCGGCGGGAGGGGTGACGGCGCATGCGCTGGAGAGTCGGGGGGAAGTTCGGAGCCTTTCGGAAAGGGATGGGGGGCTGGGATGTGGCGGAGCGCAGGAAGGCGGCGGGACGCAGGCTGGTGCGCAGGCTGGCACGCCGGGGGATGCTTCTGGTGCGGGGCAGCAGGATGGGGGCGGAGTGCAGGAAAGCGTGCTGGGGAATGCTTCTGCTGCGGGGCGACCGGGTGGGGGTGACGGTGGTTTCTGGCTTGGGGAGGACTTGGCTGGAGATTTGGGCGGGGATTCTGGGGAGGACTTGTCAGGAGACTTGGGCGGGGATTTCGGGGAGGACTTGTCCGGGGACTTGGGCGGGGATTCTGGGGAGGACTTGTCAGAGGACTTGGGCGAGGATTCCGGGGAAGACTTGTCTGGAGATTTAGCCGGGGAATTTGGCGAGAATCTGGGCGCTGCGAGGGAGGCGGCTTATTCTTTGGCGGCTGAGGGGAGCGGAGGGCTTGATTTCAGCGATGGAAATACAGCCACAGGAGACCTGGAGACAGACGGCTACCAGTGGGATGCGGGCAGCAAGACGCTTAAGCTGAAAAATGCCACTATAAGCAACGCTGTGATTCTGCCTGACGATACGGTGACGATTGAGACGGAGGGGAAATGCTTTATTAGCGAGTTGCGTATTTGCAAAGATCCGGATAAAACACATCTGACCTTTTCCGGAACAGGTGAGCTGACGGTTGAAAACCAAATCAACATCTCCGGGGGCGATGGCAATATTCTCACAGTAGCGAAGTATGTTCATATCATAGCAAAAGGCGGTATCAACATTGGCACAAGCGGTGGAACGAACTCTACTGTGACTGTCAACGGAATCCTGACTGCAACGGGGAGCGCTTCGCCCGAGGCAGATGGCACTTTATATTATCCTAACGCTATATCCGCAGGAAAGGTAGTCGTGGGTGCCGGCGGCCTGTTGAATGTTTCCGGGAAAAAAGGCGTGGCGCTCAACGGTAGCAGCAATGACTTCACCGGCGCATTTACGGTGGAGAGGGGCGGCTGCTTCACCGCAGATTGTGAAGAGTTTAATGTCAGGGTGTATTCGGGCTTGGATAGATTTCCCGATGGAAGCAACGCGGACCAGGCAATCAGCATCCCGGAGGGGTACCTGCCCACTGACTGCGAGGTGAAGCGCTTGGATGGAGAAGTCCGCTTTGTGCGGAAAAGCACGGGCATAGAGTACACAGGCCCCATGTCTATCCACGAGAACCATGACTTTTCGGGGGACTGGAAGAAAGACGAGACGGCGCACTGGAAAGAATGCAAGTTCGCAGGATGCGACAAGAAAAGCGGGTATGCAATGCACCGCTTTGACAGCGATGCCTGGAAATGTACCGTTTGCGGTTCCGCGCTGAACATCACGCTCAACGGCGCGGAGGGGCTGGTCTATAACGGGCTGGCGCAAAAACCAGGTGTCACGGTCACGGTGGACGGCGTGGCGCTGGAGGCATCGAAATACGATACGGTTTATCGCGATAATATTGACGCCGGAGAGGCATATGCCACCGTTGCGGGAAAGGACGGCCTGGGCTTTGAGCGGACGGAGGCATTCCGGATCGCCAAAGCCACGCCCGCGATTACCTGGGGGAGCGCCGCGCAGACCGTAGTCTATTCCGGCAGCCAGGCCAAAATCGCGCCGCCTACGGTGACGCTGGTGAACGGCGAGGGCTTCGAGGGGGAGATTATCTACTCCTATACGGCAAATGGCAGGGCCGCGGACGCCTCTGCCCTGCCTACCGATGCCGGAACATACAACGTCAAGGCCAGCATCAAGGAACAGGGCAACTACACCGCTGCGGAAAGCGGCATATTAACGCTGACAGTGGAGCAGGCCGACCATCCGCTGCCCCTGCCGCCCAGGACTATGAATGTGGCAAGGAAATACGACAAGGTAGGCATGGTGGAGCTTCCGGAGAAATGGGAATGGCAGGAGGCGGATAAGGACACGGCCCTTGAGATTGAGGTCCCATTGGCAGCCACGGCGGTCTATACGGGAGAGGACAAGGCCAATTATAAGAATGTGACATGTGCCGTGACCATCACGAGGGCGGACTGCGAGCATGAAAAGACGGAGCTCAGGAACGCGGTTGCGGCCACTTGCCAGCAGAAAGGCTACAGCGGGGATACCTGGTGCCTGGAGTGCGGAGAGCTTCTGACAATGGGGGCACAGACAGAGCTGGCAGACCACAGCGGCGGCACGGCGACCTGTATCAGCGGCAAAATCTGTAGCGTATGCGGCACAGAGTACACCGAAAAGGACAGCGCGAACCATGTGCACAAGGAAACGCGCGGACAGCAGGACGCCACCTGTACCGTGGACGGCTACACAGGTGATGAATTTTGTGCGGACTGCGGTGCAGAAATCGGTTCCGGCACGGCAATTGCGGCCCTGGGCCACGACTGGCATGTTACCAGCCAGGAGGAGGCCACCACTACAACCGAGGGGAAACGAATCTACACATGCGCCAGGTGTTCGGAGACGAGAGAGGAGACCATACCGAAGCTGCCGGAGGACCATAAGCATGATTACAAGGCCGTAGTGACAAAGGAAGCATCCTGCACGGAGAAAGGGGAGAGGAAATATACCTGTGCCTGTGGGGACAGCTATACGGAGGGCATCCCCGCGCTGGGCCACAGCTATGAGAGTGAAGTCACGAAGCAGCCTACAGCCTCCGAAGAGGGCGTGAGGACCTACACCTGCAGCCGCTGTGGGGACAGCTATACCAGAACGATCGAGAAGCTGGCGGGTGCTGCCGGAAGACCCGTAGAAAGCCCCCAGACCGGGCAGCCATGGATACCGTGGTGGATCATGGCTGCGGACGCGCTGATAATCGCCATGGGAATAGGCGGACTCTTCGCGGCCAGGAGGAAAAGGGCATAGGAGGCCCCATACGGTTGACAACTGGCCCTAAATGCGATACCTTAATTACAGGACGCATAGAGGGCCTGTTTCATGTCTTCCGGGAGGAGGCATTTATGGCATAAGGGGGATTTCCATGAGAAGAGCCGTAAAAAGTACCATATTCACCATATAGGGACAGTGGCAGGGCGGATATAGGGGACGTGCCGGAACACATGTGGACGGGCGAGGCAGATATAGAGGCTGCGCCGGAACATATGCGGAAGGGCGGAGCAGATATAGGGAATGCGCCGGGAAGCAGGCGAGGAGCACCTTTCGGAGCTGCCGGAAGGGTAGATTTAAAACGATATTCCGTCAAGAAATTACTGGAGAGCCTATATGGGAAACCGCCGGCGCCTATTGCCTATGTCTATGGGAAAGAGGGAAAGCCATATTTCAGGGACTTGCCCTTTTATTTCAATCTGTCCCATTCCGGGGACTATGTCCTCTGCGCCGTCTCCTCGGCGGAAATCGGGACGGACATCCAGCAGCACTGCGGAAAGAATGTGGAGAGGCTTGCCAGGCGCTTCTTTACGGAGCGGGAAGCGGCAGCGCTGGAGCAGGCAGGAGAGGAGCGGGAGACGAGGGAAAGGCTGTTTTACCGGCTGTGGGCCAGGAAGGAGGCCTACGGGAAGCTGACCGGGAAGGGCATTGCGGCGGCTCTGGAGGTGGATTTCCTGCCCGGAGGGACTGTTTCGTCCCCATATGGGTGCAGTTCGGGCGAGGTAGGCGGAAAGCGTCTGCTGTGGGAAGAATATGACAGCATAGCGGGATACAGCATTGCCCTTTGCCGGTATGGCTGACCTGTCTATTTTTCATAGTCGGCCAGGAACGGATCGCCGATGTCCAGCCGGACAGGAGGCCTCTGCGGAGGGGAATCGGGATTCGGGGCCGGTGAAGGAACCGGCGGCGCGGACAAGGCCTGGGCAGGCGGACAGACCGTGGGGATGCAGGGCGGCCCGAACTGTCTGCCAAACTCCAGGTTGGCCTGGATCAGATTGTACTGCATCAGCAGCTTCAAGGTCTGGGAGAGACATTCCGGCGTATTGCAGTTCACCTCACAGATATCCTTGAGGGAATGGGAGAGATTTAAGATATCCAGGGATGTAATGGCCATGCTGACCTCCGCGGGGGACTTTCTCTACATTATATTCCGGCAGCCGCCAGACTGTGCGGGAATGCTTGCGAGGTGTTAGAAATGCTATTTGGTATGCCGACCCTGATAGAAACCAGCACGCTCGAAGAGTGCGCGGTGCTGTGTAAGGATTTTCATTTGGATTTTATAGAGCTTAACATGAATCTGCCCCAATACCAGTTGACGGAAATCGATATTGCGCGTTTTAGGAAAACGGCAGATGCATTTGGGATTTCGTATACCATTCATTTGGACGAGAATCTAAATGTCAGTGATTTTAATCCCTATATTGCCGATGGATATCGGCGCACGGTGGCAGAGACCATTGCTTTGGCTAAGGAACTTCGGGTTTCCATCATAAACATGCACCTGCCCCGGGGCGTGTACTTTACGCTTCCGGATAAGAAAGTGTATCTTTATGCGCAATACCTGGAGCGATATTTGAAAAGCATGGCGGGTTTCAGGATTCTGTGCGAATCGGCCATCGGCGAATCGGATATCAGAATCTGCATAGAAAACTGCGATGGGTATCTATTGTTCCAAAAACAGGCGCTGGGCGTTCTTCTGGAATCTCCTATATTTGGACTGACATTCGACATCGGCCATAATCATGGATGTGGCGGCATGGATGAGCCGTATATCCTTGAGAAGAAAAGCCATCTTTGCCATATGCATATGCATGATGCGCTGGGCAGGAAAAACCATCTGGCCATTGGCGCAGGCGAATTGGATATGGGCAGATACCTGAAGCTGGCAAAAGAGAGGAACTGCTCCGTAGTATTGGAGACGAAAACCATCGATGGATTGAGGCAGTCGGTAAACTGGATGTGCCAAAGAGACCTGATATAATAAACTCAGAATACACCAACTCGTAATTCAGCAATTTGCGAAGTAAGAAACGGTAGAGAAAAGATTCAAAAATCAGGGAAAATGATTGACATATACACCCGGATTTCGTACAATAATAACAGAGAGCAGCGATGCTCAAAATCAGGTGTCTCCCCACCAAAAAGCGGGAAGCTGTAAAATCAGGCGTTTCCCCACCAAAAAGCGGGAAGCTGTAAAATCAGGTGTTTCCCCACCAGAAAGCGGGAAGCTGTAAAATCGTGGGTGGGATTTCCCCACCCACTTCTTATAGGTGAAAGGTCACTATGGGCAAGATTGGCATCTACAGTGTTTCGGACAGATATATCGTTTTTCTCCGGTCTGATTCCCGACTACAGAACGTGTTTGACAATAAAGAAGGATTCCGTTCCCATACCCGCAAATATCTGGGTATTGTGTTCATGCAGGATGGATTTCATTACTATATTCCGTTTTCTTCTCCTAAAAATTCCGATTACATTATTAGACAGGACGGCACAAGAGAGATACGAAAAAGCATCATACCGATTGTCCGTATGACGACAACAGATACGGCGACAGGTACTTTGGAACTGAAGGGTACGCTGAAGCTGAGCAATATGATTCCGGTTCCGTTCAGTGAACTTACGCAGTATCGTATTTCGGACGAGGCGGATTTACATTATAAACAGATCGTGATGAAGGAATATTCGTTCATTACTGCTAATTTGCCTATGATTCTCAAAAATGCCAGCGTCATTTACAGGCAGAAGACCAACGCAGACAAGCTTTTCGCGGACAAGAAAGCGCCGAAATACATAGAAAATACCGTGGATTTCAAATACGCGGAAAGTAAGTGCAAGGAATTTGAATCTATGGACAAATAGATACGCAGTGCCATAAAACACCAACGAAAGAGAGGTACAAAAGCAAAATGGAGCGTTCGGAAGATGTGATCCTTACGAATATGTGCATGGTCTACGACGGCAACAAGGTGCTGGTGCAGGAGAAGATATTGAGAGGCGACAGGAAAAAGGATCGTTCCAAAGGAATCATCTTTCCCGGCGGCCATGTGGAGAGGCATGAGCCGATCGTGGATTCCGTCATCCGCGAAATCTATGAGGAGACGGGCCTGACCATAGAGAATCCCAGGCTCTGCGGCATCAAGAATTGGGTGAGGGAGGACGGGAGGCGCTACATCGTCTTCCTGTTCAAGACGGACAGATTCTCTGGAGAGCTGAAATCCTCCGATGAGGGAAAGGTCTTCTGGACAGAGCTGGAGGATCTGCCGGACATGCCCTTCCTATGGCACATGGACCGCATGCTGCGGATATTCGATAAGGAGGAATTCGCGGAGCTGTTCCTGGAGGTGGAGCACGACTGGAGGCCGGTATTAAAGTAAATGTCTGCAGATATCTGGCCGTCCGGCCTTGCTGCAGGCATAATGCATGATGCTTAAGGCCCAATAAGGGCTTTACACTTTACCAAAGGGCTGTTATAATCATTCATAACAGATACGCACAGAGGGCGCTTTGGAAAGCGGGGTGACAGTATGCCAAATGGTCTTGAAATTACAAAAGCAGCAATCGACGATTTTAAAGAGATTCAAGAGTATATGGTGATTGCAAAAGAAGAGAACGCGGACAGGACATATGCTAAGCTGAAGAGGAAATACCTGGCTTTAAAAGCGATTCTCCAGGTGGCAGGCGTCAACCTGACGGATATTGACGAAATCAAGGAATAAAATGCAGCATCAGCCGTGAAACGGGTGCGGAGCCTTTTCTGGACAGCAGAGGGCTTTGCACCTTTCTTGCTTTCCGGCAGCCGGAAGACCGGAAAGGTCGGCCGTGACGTGACGGATGCAAGACAAAGCGCTGAAATACAGACGACAGGAGGCATACAGACATGTATACTGACAAGGAGGCTGAAAACAGGATAATCACAATCCCCAATCTTTTGTCCGCATTCCGGCTGGTTCTGATTCCGGTATTCCTGTGGACATACTGCATCAGGGAGGAATACTTGGTGACGGCGGGGCTGCTGCTTCTCTCCGGGCTGACGGATCTGGCGGACGGCTTTATCGCCAGGCGCTTCCACATGGTGAGCAACCTGGGGAAGATGCTGGACCCAGTGGCGGACAAGCTGACCCAGGCGGCCATGCTCATCTGCCTTGTGACGCGGTTTCCTATGATTGTGTTCCCGCTGGCGCTCCTGGCCGTGAAGGAGGCCTCGGTGGGAATCACTAACCTCCTGGTCATCCGGAAGTCCGGCAGGGTCACAGGCGCGGCCTGGCACGGCAAGGTCACCACGGCGCTGCTATATCTCATGATAGTGGTTCACCTGATATGGTTCCATATTCCGGCGGCAGTCTCCAATGGGATGATAGCGGTGTGCTTTGGGGTGATGCTGTTTTCATGGGCGACCTACATCTGGTACAATATAAAGTCCCTCACCGGGAAAGGGACAGGTCCAAAAAAGCATTGACAGATGCTGCCAAATTCCCTAAAATAAAGACTGTATAGAGCCAGGAGATATGTATGATACCGTTAAAAAGGCAGAGCAAAGGCACAGAAATATAGGAACCGCAGGATTGGAGAGCTGTTCAAGGAAATTGACCTGTCAGAGAAGCAGGGAACGGGAATCACCAAAATCCTGAGGGAATTGAGGAAAAACGGCTCTCCGGATCCTGAATTCGATATGGACGAGGACAGGACATATCTGGAAACAATCCTTTATATTCAGAAAGAATTTGACCCGAAGCTTAAAGTGAGCGATAAAGTGAGCGATAAGGAGAAAATGTTCTATCGCCTGTTGCTTGGAGCATTTGTGGAGAGGGAGTTCGTCACCACGAAAACCATGTCCGAAATCACCGGCATGGCGGAATCCGCCACCAGACGCTATCTGCTCCGGTTCCGGGATTTGGGCGTCATCAGGCCGGATGGAAAGAACCGGGGGACAAAATATTATTTATCCGTCCGCTGAATCGGGCGAAAGAGGTGCAATCATGAATAGGTTAATGAAGTACTTAAGCGACTACAAAAGGGAATCCGTCCTGGCGCCACTGTTCAAGCTCCTGGAGGCCTTCTTCGAGCTGCTGGTGCCCTTGGTCATGGCCAGCATCATCGACCGGGGCATCAATGCGGGAGGCGCGGGCGGAGCGGACACGGGCCACATCTGGCGGATGGGCCTGTGCCTCCTGGCGCTGGCGATAGTGGGCCTGGTGTCCTCCATCACGGCTCAGTTCTTCGCCGCCAAGGCGGCAGTGGGCTTCTCCGCAAAGCTCCGCCAGGCCCTGTTCGACCACATCCAGGGCCTGGACTTCACCAACATCGACAAGGCCGGCACATCCACCATGATTACCCGCATGACCAGCGACGTGAACCAGATCCAGTCCGGTGTGAACCTGGTGCTGCGCCTGTTCCTGCGGTCCCCCATCATCGTCTTCGGGGCCATGATCATGGCCTTCACCATCGACGTGAAGAGCGCGCTGGTGTTCGTGGTGGCCATCCCGCTGCTGGCCATCGTGGTCTTCGGCATCATGATCTGGACCATGCCCCTGTATAAAAAAGTTCAGGCAAACCTGGACAAGGTGCTGGGGATCACCAGGGAGAACCTGACAGGCGTCCGCGTCATCAGGGCCTTCCACCAGGAGGAGGTGGAGGAGGGGCGCTTCCGGGGCTTCACCAAAGCATTGGCGGACAGCCAGATCTTCGTGGGGAAGATCAGCGCCGTCATGAATCCCGTCACTTATGTGATCGTCAACGGAGCCATCATTTTCCTGATTTATATCGGAGCCGTCCAGGTGAACGTAGGGAACCTGACCCAGGGCGAAGTGGTGGCCATCATCAACTACATGTCCCAGATTCTGGTGGAGCTGGTGAAGCTGGCCAACCTGATCATCACGGTGACAAAGGCGCTGGCCTGCGCAGACCGGGTGGCCGGGGTGTTCGAGATTCAGAACCAGGAGCGGCTTGCCGCAGTGCAGCTGGAAGGCGCCTCCGGCGGGAGAGTACAGGAGACACAGACAGAAGCTGTGTTGGGCGAAACGGATCAGGGAATGGCAGAAAGCCCCGAATCAGCAGGCACGGCAGCTGATGGAATCTCTGGAAGCATACCATTCCTACAGTTCGACCACGTCTCCCTGACCTACGCCGGAGCAGGCGCGGAGACGTTGCATGATATTCATTTTTCCGTCAACAAGGGCGAGACCATCGGCGTCATCGGCGGCACCGGCTCCGGAAAGTCATCCCTCGTAAACCTGATTCCCGGCTTCTACCCGGTGACGGGCGGACATTTGCGCCTGGAGGGCAGGGACGTCAGCCGGATTCCTGAGGACGAGCTGCGGGGCATGGTGGGCATGGTGCCCCAGAAAGCGGTGCTCTTCAAGGGTACTATCCGCAGCAACCTCCAGTGGGGCAAGCCCGATGCCACGGAGGAGGAGATGTGGCGGGCCATCGACACCGCCCAGGCCAGAGAGGTGGTGGAAGGGAAGCGAGGCAAGCTGGACGCCGAAATCGCCCAGAACGGCAAGAACCTCTCCGGCGGCCAGAGACAGCGCCTGACCATCGCCAGGGCGCTGGTGCGCAGCCCCCGGATACTGATCCTGGATGACAGCGCCTCCGCTCTGGACTACGCCACGGATGCAAAGCTTCGGACTGCCATCCGCGGCCTGGAGGGCCAGACCACCACCTTCATCGTCTCCCAGCGAGCCTCCTCCATCCGTCATGCGGACAAAATCGTGGTGCTGGATGACGGCGAGATGGCGGGCATCGGAACCCATGACGAGCTCTTGGAGAATTGTGAAGTGTACAGAGAGATCTACTTCTCCCAATATCCGGAGGAACGATTGAAAGCGGCGGGTGCGGGAAACGGAACAAGCGGAAACGAAACAAGTGGAAGCGGAAACGATAGGACAGAGAAAGGAGGACAGAGCCATGGCAGCAGATAAAGGACAGACAAAGAAAAACGGACAGTCCAGCCAAATGGCCGCCATGCGCCAGGTGCTGCGCTACATCCGCAGATACTGGCTGATGGTAGGCTTCTCCCTGGCGCTGGCAGCGGTGACCGTGGTGCTCACCCTCTATGTGCCTATCCTCACAGGGGACGCGGTGGACCTGCTCCTGGGAGAGGGCATGGTGGCTTTCCCGGCGGTCTTCTCAATCATGAAGAAAATCGGCATCGCCGTGGCCGTGACGGCCCTGTCCCAGTGGGTGATGAACACCTGCAACAACCATATCACCTACCATGTGGTGAAGGACATCAGAGAGGACGCTTTCGAAAAGCTGGAGAAGCTCCCTCTGAAATACTTGGACGCCCACGCCTACGGCGACATCGTCAGCCGGGTGGTGGCGGACGTGGACACCTTCGCGGACGGCCTGCTCATGGGCTTCACCCAGCTGTTCACAGGCGTGCTGACGATTATCGGAACCCTGATCTTCATGATGGTCACCAATGTGCCCATCGCTCTGGTGGTGGTGTGCATCACCCCAGTATCCTTCCTGGTGGCCAGGTTCATCGCCACAAGGACATACTCCATGTTCAAGCTTCAGTCGGAGATCCGGGGAGAGCAGACCTCCCTAATCGAGGAGACCATTGGCAATCAGAAGATTGTAAAGACCTTCTCCAGGGAGGAGGCAGTGAAGAGCCAGTTTGGGGAGATCAACCACAGGCTCCAGGGCTGCTCCCTGCAGGCCATTTTCTTCTCCTCCATCACCAATCCCGCCACCCGCTTCGTCAACAGCCTGGTGTACGCAGGGGTGGGGATATTCGGCGCTTTCGTGGCCATCCGGGGCGGCATCAGCGTAGGGCGGCTGTCCTGCTTCCTAAGCTATGCCAACCAGTACACAAAGCCCTTCAACGAGATATCCGGCGTGGTGACAGAGCTCCAGAACGCCCTGGCCTGCGCCGCCAGGATCTTCGAGCTCATAGACCAGGAGCCCCAGGTGCCGGATGCCCAGGACGCCAAAGTGCTGACGGACGCGGCGGGCAACGTGGCTTTGGAGAACGTCTATTTCAGCTATGTGCCCGAACGGAAATTGATCCAGAATTTCAACCTCACCGTGAAGCCCGGACAGCGGGTGGCCATCGTAGGCCCCACGGGCTGCGGCAAGACCACGGTGATCAACCTGCTGATGCGCTTCTATGACGTGGACAGCGGGCAGATCAGGGTGGACGGCACGGATATCCGGGACATCACCAGAGGGAGCCTGCGCACCAGCTACGGCATGGTGCTCCAGGAGACCTGGCTGCGCAGCGGCACCATCCGGGACAATATCCGCATGGGAAAGCCGGGAGCCGCCGAGGAAGAGGTGGTGCAGGCGGCCAGGGCGGCCCATGCCCACAGCTTCATCAAGCGTCTGCCGAATGGCTACGACACTGTAATCGCCGAGGACGGCGGCAGCCTGTCCCAGGGCCAGAAGCAGCTGCTGTGCATCGCCAGGGTGATGCTCTGCCTGCCGCCTATGCTGATTCTGGACGAGGCTACCTCCTCCATCGACACCCGCACGGAGATGCGGATCCAGAACGCCTTTGCCCGGATGATGGAGGGCAGGACCAGTTTCATCGTGGCTCACAGGCTCTCCACCATCCAGGAGGCGGACATCATCCTGGTGATGAAGGACGGCAACATCATCGAGCAGGGCAGCCATCAGGCGCTGCTGGAGCAGAAGGGATTTTACTCAACGCTGTACCATTCCCAGTTTGAGGGCTAAGTGCGCAAAGATTTTCTGAGTGGCCAAGAGGGGGCATACCCCAGCTCTTTAGGAGTGCGGGCATTCTTCCGGATTTGCTCCAGGTTATTGGCTGTTTGTGCTGTGGCATGTTTGAAAGCTGTCGGATAGCTTTGCTCTGTCCGGCAGTTTTTCCATAGACAGGGGAGCGGGATAGGAGGAGTGGGATGGTTTACACAGTTACGTTCAATCCTTCACTGGATTACATCGTCTCGGTGGAGGATTTCAGGTTGGGCCTGACCAACCGGACAGACTCGGAGGTGATTTTGCCGGGAGGAAAGGGCCTGAATGTCTCCATTGTGCTGAGCAATCTGGGGATTGAAAATACGGCTCTGGGATTTGTGGCAGGGTTCACGGGGGAGGAGATTGTCCGCCGGGTGGAGGGGATGGGGGTGAAGTCCGATTTCATCCGGCTTCGGGAGGGGATTTCCAGAATCAATCTGAAGCTGAAATCCATTGACGGCACGGAGATCAACGGCCGGGGCCCCCGGATCGGCAGGGAGGCTGTGGGGGAACTGATGGGGAGGCTCGATGCTCTGGGGGAGGGGGATGTGCTGGTGCTGGCGGGAAGCATCCCCGGCTCCATGCCGGACGAGACCTATGGGAAAATCATGGAAAGGCTGGCCGGGAGAGGCGTGATGACCGTGGTGGACGCCACGAAGAATCTGCTGATGAATGTGCTGGAGTATGGGCCTTTTCTGGTGAAGCCTAACAGCCATGAGCTGGGCGAAATCTTCGGCGTGGAACTTAGGGACAGGGAGGAGGCCATACCCTATGCGCGGAGGCTTAGGGAGCTGGGGGCCGTGAACGTCCTGGTGTCCATGGCCGGTCAGGGCGCGGTCCTGGCGGCAGGGGACGGAGAAGTCTATGCGGCCGCTGCTCCCAGGGGGAAACTGGTCAACGGCGTGGGTGCAGGCGACTCCATGGTAGCGGGCTTCCTGGCGGGATGGATGGAGAGGCATGAGTACGGACACGCTTTCCGCATGGGGATAGCCGCCGGAAGCGCAAGCGCGTTTTCGGAGCTGCTGGCCACCAGGGAGGAAGTCACGGATTTATACAGGCAGACGGCAGGCTCAAGGATGGGAGGATTTGAGGACAGGAAGACTTATACTGCATAACGCTGAATGCTGCCTAATGTAATCATGCGAATGAACCAGTCAGCGTTATGCAGTCTGGTTTCACGGCAAGTGAAATCGTTAAGCAGTATAAGCTATAGAAAGGAAACGCTACCGGAGGTGGGGCAGAGATGCAGGTATATCATGGAAAGAGCGTATGCGGCGGAATCGCCATAGGCAAGGTATCTGTGTACGGCAGGCCGGAGGGCCGCGTAGAGCGGGAGGAGAAACAGAACCAGGAAGCGGAGATCTGCCGTTACCGGGAGGCCGCCGGGATAGCCTTAGAGCAGTTGGACGGGCTGTATGAAAAGGCCCTGCGGCAGGTGGGGGAGGCTGAAGCGTCCATCTTCGAGATTCACCGGATGATGCTGAAGGACAGCGAATTCCAGGGCTCCATTGAGGACATCATCCATACCCTGTCTGTCAACGCGGAATACGCCGTAGCCCGGACGGCGGAGGACCTGGAGCAGAAGTTCCAGGCCTGTGAGGACGCTTATATGAGAGGCCGCGCCGCCGACATAGAGGATATCTCCCGGCGCCTGCTGGCCATTCTCCAGGGCCGGGAGGAGGAGAGGATTCAGGAAAAGGAGCCGGCCATCCTCCTGGCGGACGACCTTGCCCCCTCCCAGACAGTGCAGCTTGACAAAAGTCAGGTCCTGGCTTTCGTCACCGCCCGGGGCTCCCTGAATTCCCATACCGCCATCCTGGCCAGGATCATGGGAATCCCGGCCCTGGTGGGTACGGACATTCCTCTGGACGAAAGCCTGGACGGCAGGCCGGGCATCGTGGACGGCGCGGCGGGCATGCTCTACATCGATCCGGACCGGGAGACCTGTGCCAGGATGCGGAAAGCCCTGGAGGAGGAAAAGGAGAAAAAAGAGCTCTTCCGAACCCTGATAGGCAAAGAGAACCTTACCCTTGACGGCCAGAGCATCCAGCTCCACGCCAATATCGGGAGCATCAAAGACCTGGACATGGTATTGCAGAATGATGCCGACGGAATCGGACTGTTCCGCAGCGAATTCATTTACCTGGAGCGCACCGGCTTTCCCACCGAGGAAGAGCAGTTCCGGATCTACCGCACCGTGGCCGAGGCCATGGGAAAAAAGCGTGCGATCATCCGTACCCTTGACATCGGCGCGGACAAACAGTGCGCTTATTTCGGGATGGAAAAGGAAGAGAATCCCGCCCTGGGATGCCGCGCCATCCGCCTCTGTCTGACCAGAACGGAAATCTTCAAGACCCAGCTGAGGGCCCTGCTGCGGGCAAGCGCATACGGGAGGCTGGCCATCATGTACCCCATGATCACCAGCGTGAAGGAAGTGCGCAGAATCAGGGAAATCGTGGAGGAGGCAAAGGCAGAGCTGGAGGCCCGGGGCCTGCCTCAAGGCCATCCGGAGCAGGGCATCATGATAGAGACCCCGGCCGCCGCGGTGATCAGCGACCTGCTGGCCAGAGAGGTGGATTTCTTCAGCATCGGCACCAATGACCTGACCCAGTATGTGCTGGCGCTGGACAGACAGAACCAGTCCCTGGACGAATTCCGAGACACCCACCATCCCGCGGTGCTGCGGATGATCGAACTGACAGTGGAAAATGCCCACAGGGCCGGAATCCGGGCGGGAATCTGCGGAGAGCTGGCGGCTGACCCGGAGCTGACCGGGGAGTTCCTGGCCATGGGCGTGGACGAGCTTTCCGTAGCGCCGGAGAGGATCCTGCCGCTGCGCAAGGCCATACGGGAGACAGACGTCTCCGAATATCTCCGCACCCGTTAAAGCCGACATGCCCCTGACGCGGGCGGAAACTATCCCAATTCGATGGCGGATCCGGCGGCTGGAGATAGAAAAGAACACGCAAAAAGAATCGGCCGAACGGGCAGGCAAAGCCGAAGCCGGTACTTATACTGCACACCGGTTAAATTTGCAGCGCAACCCGACTGCAGACCGCCAGCCAAGTGCTTTCCCGGAGACGCCACTGTAAATTCTGGCGGTCTGCAGTATAAGGATTCGCCCCGATCCGCCGATATACATTATGGATTCTAATTGTACGCACATATCCACATTTCAAAAATGAGAGGGGCAGCCATGAGAGTACAGAACAACATAACCGTCTTCAGCGGGGATACCCGGAACAATGCCCAGGCAGAATGGACCAAGAAAGAGGGGACGTACAGCTACGACCAGAAGAGCAGGTCCGTATACGCCGGGAATTTCCTGAAGGAATTCCCTCTGCGGGAGAAGATTCAGCAGAAGAAGGCGGAAGCCCAGCAGCGCGCCATGAAGATCGTTGGGGATGCCTGGGACGCGGACAAAGTGATAGATAACGAAATCATGCAGCGCCAGGAGCGCATCGGGGAGCTGAGGGAAGACAACAAAGACGCTATGGAGAGCCTGAAGGAATTCCGCCAGATGGAGGAAGACCTGCGGGAGGGATACGGCGTGGCGGCTGACAGTGAGGAACAGATGGATTTGGAGCTTATGAAGCGCAACGCCCTGGGCCAGAAGCTCACTGAGGAGGAGAAGGAGCGCCTGGCCGAAATCCGGGAGAACGGGATGACGGACTACCAGACCCGGGCCCTGGAACTCGATAAGGTGGCTTCCTATTACCGGAAGGTAATCGCGGAAAATAACATATTGGCGGCTGAAGAGTCGGATGTGATTGAAGATATCCGGGCGGAGCGGAATAAATACCATCCCATGCTGGACGCCCAGGAGCAGGCGGAGGACGTGCTGGCGGCTGCCCGGGAGGAGATCATCGGCATCGTGGAGGAAGAGGCCAAGGAGCACCTGGACGAAGAGCAGGAGGAGCGGGAGGAGCAGGCCGAGGCCATCGAGGAGAAGAGGGAAGAGCAGGAGGAGATTCTGGAGAAGCGGGAAGAGAAGGAAGAGGAGCTGGAAGAGCTGATCAAGGATATGCCCGTGGAAGAGATGACCGACCTGAGCCAGACCATAGACGAGGTCAAGCAGCAGATCCAGAAGGTGCTGAATGAGGTGAACCTCCTGGACGAGGACATCAAGGGCGCCCAGGTGGATTTGAACGCCTGACGGGAAAGAGCGCTGCCCGGGAACGCCGCGGCAGGGAGGCGCTGCTTCGCCGGAAGGCGGGGAACTGCAGAATCAGCCGGTCAGAGCGAAGCTGCAGACATAAAGCAGGACATGGCTGCGGACATCCTGTGGTAGGATATCGGGGAGGGGGCAGCAGACAAGGGCAGGGCCTGACGGGTTTCAGGTCATCTGACGGAACAGAGACGAAGGGGGCATGACATGAACATACAGAGCAACATCACGATTTTCACAGGGGACACCCAGAGCCGCAGCCAGGCGGAGAGGGCCGGGGCAGACCGGAACACCCAGGATTCAAAGGGAAAGAGCGCGACCTTTTACGCCGGGAACCTGCTGACAGAATTCCCCTTGCGGGACAGACTGCAGCAGCGCCGGGCCCAGGCCCAGGAGCGGGCCATGAAGATTGTGGGCGATACCTGGGACGGGGACAGGATGATTGACGGGCAGATCCAGGAGAGCAGGGACCGCCTGAGGGAGTTGCGCTCCACCTATAAGGATGCCCAGGACAGCATCCGGGCCCTGGAGGCAAAGAGCGATGAATGGGCGGCCTATTATGAGGTGGATTCCGACAGCCAGGAACAGCAGGATCTGGAGCTTTTGAAAAAGGAGCAGGCCTCCCAGCAGCCCTGGACGGGCGTCCAGTTGACGAGAGAGGAAGAGGCGGAGCTGGCTGCAATCAAGGACAAGGGGATCACGGAGTACCAGAAGGTTCAGCTTGAGGTGAACGACGAGGCGCTGATTCATCAGAAGACAGCATTTTTCACAGGCCGGAACATCGAGAAGGAAAATGCCGTCATCCGGGGCATCCGGCTGGAACGCCTGAAGAGAGACCCCATGGTGAAGGCCCGGAAGGAGGCGGACCAGGTCATGGAAGCCGCCCGGGACGAGGCCATCGGCATGATTGTGGAGGAGGCCAAAGAGCATATCGACCAGGAGCAGGAGAAGAAGGAAGAGGAAGCCGAGGCCATCGAGGAGAAGAAAGAAGAGCAGGAGGAGGTCCTGGAGAAGCGCCGGGAGGATGAGGAAGAGCTGGAAGAGCTCATGAAGGATATGCCCCTGGAGGAGATGTCCGACTTAAAGAACGCCCAGACGGAGATCCAGCAGGAAATCCAGAACCTGGTCAGCAAGATGAACCTGGTGGCGGAGGACATCAAGGGTGCGAAGGTGGACACCAACATATGAACAGAAAGCGGAAATGCCATGGGGAGGACAGTCCTCGTGGCATTTTGCATAGAGACAATGGAGACAATGACAGCGGCCATGGATTCCGGAAAACACGGCAGATTCATGAGGCGCAGACAGGAGAAGAGGAAAAATGATCGATTTGCATCTACATCTGGACGGCTCCATAGACCCGGAGGATATGCCGCGCCTGGCAGAACTGTCGGGGGCTGCGCTTCCTTCGACGCGCCAGGAGGAATTGCGCAGCCTCCTCTCGGTGGAGCCGGACTGCAGGAACCTGGGGGAATATCTGGAGAAATTCCAGCTCCCCCTCCGGGTATTGCAGACCGGGGAGAGCTTGGAATACGCTGTTTACCGGCTTCTGGAGAGACTGAGTGGGCAGGGGCTGTGCCATGGGGAGATTCGGTTCGCCCCGCAGCTCCATCTGGAGAAGGGGATGAGCCAGGAGCAGGCCGTCAGTGCGGCAGCGGCAGGACTCCTGCGGGGGATCCGGGATTTTGGGCTATCGGCCGGATTGATCCTGTGCTGCATGCGGGGAGAGGGCAACAGGGCGGAGAACATGGAGACGGTGGCTGTGGCGGAGCGCTTTCTGGGGAGGGGCGTCTGCGCCCTGGATCTGGCGGGGAACGAGGCCGCATACCCCACGTACAGGTTCGCCGATGTCTTCCGCAGGGCCGGGGAGCGGGGAATCCCCGTGGTCATCCACGCAGGCGAGGCCGCAGGGGCGGAAAGCGTCAGGACGGCCCTGGAGCTGGGGGCTGTCCGCATCGGCCATGGGATACATGCGGCATCGGACGCGGAATTGATGGAAATCCTTCGGGACAGGGGAATTTTTCTGGAGCTGTGCTATTCCAGCAATCTCCAGACAAGGGCGGTAGGCCTGCCGGAGGAATATCCGCTGGAGAGGTTCCTGGACAGAGGGGTCCGCGCCACCGTCAATACCGACAATGTGACCGTATCCGGCACCAGCCTGAAGAGGGAGTACCTGCTGCTGCAGGAACGGTTCGGGCTGAGCGGGGAGGCGCTGAAGGGCCTGGCGATCAACGCGGCGGAGGCCGCCTTTGTCACGGAAGGGCAGCGGGCGGCCCTGAAGGAGCGGATAGACAGGGAGTTCCCACTGTGGCTGAGCTCCGGAGAGCCAAAAGGGAAGTGACAGAGGGAGAGGACTGTGCTAAAATAGAGATATCGAAAGGATAAAGGAGGGCAGGGACGGATGAAATATGACAGGATCTCTGGCTTTGCGGACGAAATCGCGGAGGATGTGGATACCCAGTTCCGGGTGCTGAACAAGCTGGATATCAGGTATTTTGAACCAAGGGGGATTGACGGGAAGAACATTGCGGAGCTTTCGGACGGCGAGGTGGCCGCGCTGAAGGAGAAGATGGAGCGCTGTGGGATCAAAGCGTCCTCCATCGGCTCCCCCATCGGGAAGATAAGGCTGGACGAGGACTTCCAGGCGCACTTTGAGAAGTTCCAAAGGGTGGTGGACATCGCGGAGAGGCTGGAGGCCGGATATATCAGGATGTTCAGCTTCTATCCCCCGGAGAGGCCTGATTCCGCGGCGGGGGAGGGCGATGGGGCCGCCCACGAGTGGACTGCCGGAGAGCGGGAGGAGGTGATCTGCCGCCTGCGCAGGATGACGGCGTATGCCGGGGAGCGGGACGTGGTGCTGCTCCACGAGAACGAGAAGGGCATATACGGGGATACTGCGGAGCGCTGCGCGGATTTGATGAGGGAGCTGGGCTGCAGGCATTTTCAGGCAGTGTTCGACCCGGCCAACTTCGTGCAGTGCGGCCAGGATACGAAGGAGGCCTATGAGGCTCTGCGGAACTTTATCGCCTATGTGCATGTCAAGGATGCACGGGAGGAAGACGGAAATGTAGTACCTGCTGGGGCCGGGGACGGCAATGTGGGGCATATCCTGAAAGGCCTTTTGGACAGCGGGTATGAGGGGTATCTGAGCCTGGAGCCCCATCTGGGCAGCTTTTCGGGGCTGGCCGGTCTGGAGCTGGACGACAAGATGCAGAACCTCCCCCAGGGCGGAGAGGGCACATTTACGCTGGCATACCGGGCACTGGAAGAGATTTTGGATAAAATAATCAGGTAGGAGGAGCTGTATCCATGGAAAATGTGAGATTAGGCGTAATCGGTTTCGGGAACATGGGAACCGGACATGTGAAAAGCGTGGCGGAAGGAAAGGTGCCGGGCATGGAGCTGGGAGCGATCTGCGACATTGCCCCGGCCAGATGTGAGGCGGCGAGGCAGGAGTATCCCCAGGTCCCGGTATTCGGCGAGGCAGAGGAGCTGTACCGCAGCGGCCTGTGCGATGCGGTGATCATCGCCACGCCCCATTATTTCCATCCGCCCCTTGCCATAGAGGCATTCCGCCACGGCCTGCACGTCATCACGGAGAAGCCTGTAGGGGTCTACACGAAGCAGGTAAAGGAGATGAACGCCGCCGCGGCGCAGTCCGATAGGAAATTCGGCATCATGTACAACCAGCGGACCAATCCGGTATACCAGAAGCTGCGGGAGATGGTGCAGAAGGGGGAGCTGGGCCATATCAAGAGGATCACATGGATCATCACGGACTGGTATCGCCCCCAGGCTTACCACGACAGCAGCACATGGCGCTCCACCTGGAAGACGGAGGGCGGCGGCGCGCTGATCAACCAGAATCCCCATCAGTTGGATCTCTGGCAGTGGATGTTCGGCATGCCGGACAGGATATTCGCCAAGGCCAGCTTCGGCAAGTATTATGACATCGAAGTGGAAGACGATGTGATGGCATACTTCGAGTATGACAATGGGACCACCGGGGAATACATCACCTCCACCGGGGAGGCGCCGGGCACCAACCGTCTGGAGATCGCCTGCGACATGGGCAAGGTCGTGGTGGAGGATAACAGGATCGTCTTCCATCGGAACGTGGTCTCGGAGCGGGAGCACAACAGGGTGAACACGGCCCCCTTCGGAAGGCCGGAGTGCTGGGAGTGCAATGTTCCGGCGGACTTCTCCGGCGGGCCCCAGCATGTGGGCATCCTGAGCAATTTCGCCGCTGCCCTGCGAAGCGGCGCACAGCTTCTGGCACCGGGGGAGGAGGGCATTTTCGGGCTGACCATCTCCAATGCCATACATCTGAGCGCATGGACAGGGGAGACAGTGGATGTAAAGGACTTCCCGGATGAGCGGTTCTACCGGCTGCTCCAGGAGAAGATCGGCGCGTCCACCGTTGTGAAGAAAGAGTCCCAGGTAATCGTGGACAACAGCAAGACATATTAAAAGGACATGTGAGGAGGCAGCTCATGTCGAACGACTTTTCTAAGGGGAAGGTCTGGCGGAATATCATGTCCCAGGCCGTTCCCCTGATGCTGGCACAGATGGTGCTGCTTTTATACAATGTGGTGGACCGTGTCTATATCGGGCATCTGCCGGGGGCGGACAGCATGGCGCTGACAGGCATCGGGCTGGCGTTCCCGCTGACCACGCTGATCGCGGCGTTTACTTATCTCTTCGGCACGGGAGGGACGCCTCTGTTCTCCATAGCCAGGGGGGCGGGCCAGGAGGAGCGGGCGGAACGGATATTGGGAAATACCTGCTCGCTGCTGTTGGGCTGCTCGGTGGCGATATTCCTTTTCTGCTACCTGCTGCGTAGGCCGGTGCTCTATCTGTTCGGGGCCAGCGATGCCTCCTATGTGTATGCGGACGCATATCTGCGCATCTACCTGCTGGGGACTCCCTTCGCCATGCTCTCCACAGGGCTCAACGGCTTCATCAACGCGCAGGGCTATCCGAAGACGGGCATGATGACGACCCTGATTGGGGCTGTGCTGAACCTGGTACTGGATCCCGTGTTCATCTTCGCGCTGGACATGGGCGTGGGAGGTGCGGCCCTGGCCACCATTTTGAGCCAGACGGTATCCTGTGCCTGGGTGCTGCGCTTCCTGACCGGCAAAAAGGCCGGGCTGCATATCCGTAGGCAGAACCTTCCTGTGGACTGGAAGCTGGCCCGGGAAATCGCAGCCCTCGGCATGTCAGGCTTCATCATGCAGGGGACGAACTGTCTGGTGCAGGTGGTCTGCAATGCCACCCTGAAGATATACGGCGGGGATCTGTACGTAGGGATCATGACGGTCATCAATTCCGTGCGGGAGATCCTGTCGCTGCCGGTGAACGGGCTCACCAGCGGCTCCCAGCCGGTGCTTGGGTACAATTACGGGGCGAAGCGGTACGACCGAATCTGCCAGGGAATCCGCTTCACGGCCTGTATGGGCATCCTGTATACCCTGCTGGCCTGGCTGGTGGTGATACAGTGCCCCCATCTGCTGCTGTCGGTTTTCACGGAGGACGCGGCCATGCTGGAGGCGGGAACCGGCGCGCTGAAGCTGTACTTTTTCGGATTCTTCTTCATGGCGTTCCAGTTCACAGGCCAGTCGGCCTTCACTGCGCTGGGATATTCCCGGCAGGCAATCTTCTTCTCCCTGCTGCGCAAGGCTGTGATCGTGGCACCGCTGACGATGATCCTGCCCAGGCTGGGAATGGGCGTGGACGGCGTGTTCTGGGCGGAGCCCATCTCCAACTGCATCGGCGGGCTGGCATGCTTTATTACGATGTATTTCGTGCTGTACCGGAAGCTGAAGCGGGAGAACGTCCAGGGGACAGAGTAGGCGCTTGGCTGCAGACTGCTCTGAAACACGAGGTCTTTGACGGAAACACTTTTATGATACGCCACAATGTGGACAATCGGCTGATTATGGAGCAGATGGGGCACACGAACATCGCCTGTACGGAGAACCATTACCACAGGAACAGGCAGAGTATAGACACGAAAAGCCAGATTATAAGCAGCATCGCGGAATTCCAGGCAAAATAAAAGCCAACCAAATTAGCTTTGGTTGGTTCTGTGGAATCCTGCAAAATTAATGGTTCCAGAAAGCTGCTGACGGGAATCGGACCCGTGACCTCCGCACTACCAATGCGACGCTCTACCTACTGAGCCACAGCAGCACATGAATGTGTTCCGCACTCACAAATGATATTATAGCAAGTTCTGGCAGTCTTGTCAACAAAAAATCTAAATTTTTTGCAGAATTTTTTGCTCAGTTCTTATAAAATTCCAGAGCGGCCTACAGATATTGATTCTGGGATCTGCGCATGAGGAATTTAACCGCATAGCCCTTTTCAGCGCAGATGGAGCGCACTACATCCTCCGCGGTATCCTTTGAATTCTCGTTCACGCAGATGATGCAGGTGTTTTTGCTGCGATGGAAGATGGAGGATTTGGGCCAGCGGATATAGTAGGAGATACGATGGCCCAGGAGCGCCTTCTCGATGAGCTGCTTGCACTCCAGGTCAGCAATTTCGCATAGCTCGATTTCATTGTTCACTTTTACGGAAGTATATAATGGCTGTTCCATAGATGTTCTCCTTGGTTTTGTTGATAGTCAGGAATGTAACGTGATTTCGTATGCCTTGTATACAGGAATTCAGAAACCGACATGATTCCCTATGTTTCAACATTATACCACACTACCATATTTCTATGCAAGCATAGATTGCCAGTTTTCGCCGTTTTCAGACGTTTTCAGACGAGTGGTTTTCGGAAGTTTTCGGATAGCTTCCGGACGAAACATGGGCTGGTGTCAAGGATGCCGCAGTGGCATCAGGGAAGCAAGAGAAAGGGGATGAAAAGGCCGCGATGCGTGTTCAGCGCATCGCGGCCTTTAGGTCAGGCATTATGAAATCATTGCGCATTGGGGTCGATACCGGGATCCTGAAGGGCCTCCTGCTGGGCGGCAAGGTCGCGTTCCGTAATCTCCCAGGCCTGCTGCGCCAGGATGGCCTCATAGTCGGGATTCGCGAAGAACGCGGCATCGTGCTGGCAATGCGGGCTGTCCGAGCCGTCCGCCGTCTCTCCTTCAGGCGTGATGGCCGCGGAGCCCTGCAGAAGGGAAGGATCCTCCTGGAACGGCAGATCCAGATTGCCGGGTACCTTCATCGGGCATTCAGGGCTTGCAGGAAGCAGGTCGTAATGGCAGACATCTCCCACGTAATGGATATTGCAGGGATCTGTAGGGGCCGTTCCCGCGGCAAAGTATTCGCCTCTTGTAGTAGTGCAGACACCCGGGATAGGCTGCAGGCCCGACATGGTGCACACCTCCGCCCGGACGATGCCCTGGGGCGTGGTGAATTTCTCATCGGGCAGGTTCTCATGGACGCGCTTCATGATGGCGGTCCAGAGGGTCTTGGACAGATCCACCTCCCTGCCGGGACGCTCGGTGCGCATATGCACATTGTTGTCATAACCAGACCAGACGCTGCAGGTGTAGTAGGGCGTGAAACCGGCGAACCATACATCGTTGTAATCCGTGGAGGTGCCGGTCTTGCCGGCGATGGCCATGGTGGAACTGAAATTACAGCTGGTGCCGGTGCCGCCCACACCCCTTATCACATCCACCATGGCATCGGTGAGCAGGAAAGCGGTGGTCTCCTTGATGACCTGCCTGGAGGTGGGATTGGTATTGTCTAAAAGGATGTCGCCGTCCGTATTGGTCACCCTGGTGTAGAGCTTAGGCTCTATATAGGCTCCCATATTGGCGATGGCCGCATAGCCGGCCGTCAGCTCCAGGGGCGTGGCGCCGTAGGTCAGCCCGCCCAGAGCCAGCGTCTGGTTGACATCCGTGTAGAAGCGCTCCTCCCCGGTGGAGTCCCTGAGCCATACGCCGTCCGTCAGGGTGGTGAAGCCGAAGTTCAGCAGATAATCATAGCCCAACTGGGGCGTGATGACAGTCTCGGTCTTGGCGGCGACGATGTTCAGGGATTCCCTGATGCCGTCCCGGATGGAATTGATGCCCCGGTAGCCGCTGTACCAGTTCCGGCAGGGAGTGCCGTCGCTGAAGTTGAAGGGAGCATCGAGGTAGGGGGTGGCCAGGGTCTGGCCCGCACTGTCTAAAGCAGGGGCGAAGGCCGCCAGCACCTTGAAGGTGGAGCCGGGTGAACGCTTGGCATCGGTAGCGCGGTTCAGGGTTCGTCTCCCCTCCTTTGTGCCGCGCCCGCCGACGATGGCTACCACATAGCCGGTGGACTGATCCTGGATGGTCATTGCGGCCTGGGGCTGAGCGGTCATGGAGATGGTCTCCAGATAGTTGTCCTCCCTGTCGGCAATCCCCAGATCCGCCAGCATGGCGCTGCGGTAGGTGGCGATGGCCTCATAGGCCGCATCCTGGGAACTGAATATCAGGTTGAAGCCCTTGTCCAGATTGTCTTTGAACCAGGTCATCATGTTCTCTTTGCTGAAATTGTACTGCTGTTCATCGGCACCGTAGACGGTGAGGGCATAGTTTAGGTACCAGTATACGTTCTCGGGGAAGTTCTCCGGGTTGGAGAATTCCTCGTCACAGATTGCCTGGATGGTGGGATCCATGGTGGACTCGATGCGTAGGCCTCCGGAGGTCAGCAGGGTCTCCGCCATGGATTCGCTGTATCCGGCGATATTGATCAGGTCGTCCCTCACCTGCTCGTACACCGC
>NZ_CAPDXS010000055.1:24554-29541 GCF_948601915.1 uncultured Acetatifactor sp.
GGTGTTGACGGCGGTCTGGACATCCAGGTCGTGGAGCTCGATGCGATTATATACCGCCTCCGTATCCGCGATGGCCTCCTCGTATTCCGCATCCGTGATGAACTCCAGCTCCAGCATGTTGTTCAGGCAATCCAGCCGGCGCTTGGCATTTGACTCAGGGAAGCGGATGGGATCCAGGCCGGTGGGGTTCTGGGTGATGGAGGCGATGACGGCGCATTCCGACAGGGTAAGGTCGCTGCAGGATTTGCCGAAGTACCGCTGGGAAGCGGACTCCACGCCCAGGGTGTTCTGCCCCAGGTTGATGGCGTTCATATAGCGCAGCAGCACCTCCTCCTTGGTGAACCGCTCGGAGATGGCCAGGGCCAGGTACTGCTCCTGGAACTTTCGCTTGAACATCTTAATCATGTTCCCGTTTTCCTCGGTCCATGTGGTGAAGATGGTGTTCTTCAGAAGCTGCTGGGTGATGGTGCTGGCACCTTCCTTTGTCTTGCCCATGGACTGTATGAAGTGTACGGCCGAGCGGACAATTCCCTCGAAATCCACGCCATTGTGCTTGTAGAAGCGCTTGTCCTCCAGAGCCACGAAAGCATCTCCCAGATGCTTGGGGATGAGGTCCATGCTGTTGATCTGGATCCGGTTGGAGTTCATGCTGACATACTGGTCGATTTCGTTGCCCTCGCAGTCGTACACGATGGTAGCCTCCCCCGTGGCCACCACATCGCTTAAGTGGATCTGCGGCGTGGAGGCCAGGATGCCCTTGTAGGCGCCCAGCCCGGCGCAGACGGCGCAGATTACGATGCCGATGACGGAGGCCAGGGCAAGCTTCACCAGGGTCAGTATGAGCTTGCGCCCCAGTTTTGTTGTCTTAGAGTTAAGTGCCCTCTGCTTGGCGCGGACACCTCTTTTTCCATAGTTCATTTGATTCGCCTTTCTGCTGATACGTTTTGGAAGGGATGGTTGCGTATTCGCATATTTAATACATTATACCAAAAAGTATTATGTAAATAAAGGATTTCTTTTTCTTCTTAATAATTGTTTCACATTTTAGACATATTATGCTATTCTATATGGAAGAAAGGCATAATGACAGAAAAATCAGACGGGAAACGGGGAAGATATATGGAAAGTGGAAGAGAGGGCTCCTACCGCGTGCTGTTATCAGGCGGAGAGGGAGAGTATGTGGAGAAGAAATCCCGCTTCATCGCCACGCTTCGGGCATGTGAGAGCGAGGAGGAGGCAGTCCGCTTCATCGAAGAGATGAAGAAGAAATACTGGGACGCCAGGCACAACTGCTCCGCCTTCGTGATAGGCGGCAGGGCGGAGCTGACTCGCTGCAGCGACGACGGGGAGCCGTCCGGGACGGCGGGGCGGCCCATGCTGGAGGTGCTGACGGGGGAGGGGATCCGCAACGCGGCGGTGGTGGTCACCAGGTATTTCGGCGGCGTGCTGCTGGGCACCGGGGGCCTGGTCAGGGCCTACACCCAGGCCGTGAAGGAGGGCCTGCGGAACTGCCAGGTGGGCAGGATGCGCCCGGGCTATGAGGCTGTGGCGGAAGCGGACTACGGCGACATAGGCAAGGTGCAGTACCTGCTGAGGGAAAGAGGCATAGAGCCCCTGTCCGCGGAATACGGGCAGAATGTGGCCCTGCGGCTGCATATTCCTGCGGAGGCGCTGGGCATACTGAAGAAGGAGCTGGCGGACGCCACCAGCGGGCGGGTGGGTCTGGAGGGAATAAAAGAGATTTATTACATTGACAAAGAGGCGTTCTGACGTTAAAATGGGAATGTCAGAGACGTATCGCGGATTCTGATGAATACAGCATTTCGAAAGGTGGTGGTTTTGGATGAAGAGTACGAAAATAAGCAGCGACAACCCTCTTCCTGGTCGAAGTTGCCGGACAATTCTAAAACCACATAAGGAGAAATGCTATGGAGAGAAGAATCGAATTAGAGGAACTTAAGGAGTTCCTTACCGCCAGGAAGTATACGAATATCCGTCAATTCCTTGTCGAGCTCAACGAGGCGGACATCGCGTTCCTGATGGAGGAGCTGGAGGACGAGGAGAGGCTGAAGGTGTACCGCATCCTGCCGAAGGACCTGGCGGCGGACGTGTTCTCCTATCTGGAGTTCGACAGCCAGGAGGCCATCATCACCTCCCTGTCCGACAGGGAGGCCGGCAGCGTCATCGACAACCTGATGGCGGACGATGCCGCGGATTTCCTGGAGGAGATGCCCGCCAATGTGGTGGAGCGGCTGCTGGCCAATGCCAATCCGGAGACCCGCCAGGCCGTGAACCAGCTTCTGCGCTACCCGGAGGATTCCGCGGGGAGCATCATGACGGTGGAGTACGTGTCCCTGAAGGAGAGTCTGACGGTGGATCAGGCCATCGAGCGAATCCGGGCCGTGGGTCTGGACAGCGAGACCATCAATATCTGCTATGTGCTGGATGCCAGGAGGCAGTTGGTGGGCACTGTGGCGCTGCGGTATCTCCTGCTGAGCCGGGGGGACGAGCGGATCGCGGACATCATGCACGAGAACGTGATCTCCATCCACACCCTCATGGATCAGGAGCAGGTGGCGGAGCAGTTCAAGAAATACGACTTCATCGCCATGCCGGTGGTGGACAACGAGAACCGCCTGGTGGGCATCATCACGGTTGACGACATCGTTGACATCATGGAAGAAGAGACCACGGAGGACATGGAGAAGATGGCGGCCATCGTGCCCAGCGACAAGCCCTACATGCGGACCACCGTGGGAGAGACATATAAGAAAAGGATTCCCTGGCTGCTGCTGCTGATGGTGTCGGCCACCTTTACGGGGGCGATCATCGCTTCCTTTGAGGACGCGTTGAGCGTATGCGCGGTGCTGACAGTCTTCATTCCCATGTTGATGGACACAGGGGGAAATGCGGGCGGCCAGGCCAGCGTGACCATTATCCGCGGGCTTTCCCTGGGGGAGATTACTTATCGCGACGTGCCCAAGGTGGTGTGGAAAGAAATCAGGGTGGCCATTCTCTGCGGCGGGACGCTGGCGGCGGCGAATTTCGCCAAGCTGATGCTCTTCGACCGGGTGGGGCTGTGGGTGGCGCTTACGGTGTGCCTGACTCTGGTGGCGGCGGTGCTGATGGCTATGGTGGTGGGCTGTCTGCTGCCCATAGGAGCCAAGCGGATTGGATTCGACCCGGCCGTGATGGCCAGCCCGTTCATTACAACAATCGTGGACGCTTTATCGTTGCTGGTATATTTCCGGTTCGCCGCTATGCTGCTGGGGATTTGAGGAATCGGATGAGCGCCGGCAAGTTCCTGAGGGTAGTGTCCGGAGCGGGAGAGGCTGATAAATAGCGGAACGACGGGGGTGGTAGAAGGATACCACCCCCTTTTTCGAGGGGTGGTACGGGAAATCATCTTGCAAAATGCAGGGCGCTTTCGGTAAAATGAGGGTATCTGCCAATGTCCGGGTGCTGGCGGGGCAGACGCGGAACTGGAATAAGAGGAAAGGTGGGAGCGAGATGAAAAATTTTAGGGAGAAAAAATTTCTGAAGAAATTAGGGAAGGTACTGGGATGCAGATGGTTATGGTCGGCGCTGGGGATTGCCTGGATTCTGTACTTAGGTCTGGCGATATATGGAGGGCCCCGCAGAGTGTGGAAAATTATCCGCTATTGCGACGTATGGGTTCCTATGCTCCAGCTTTGTATCATTGTACTGATTCTGTACCAGGCCGGAATGGTGAAGGATTTCTTCCGGGGATTTGCAAGAGCCTTTGCCAGGAAAGGGAAGGGATGCTCCAGGATGGAGCTGCGGAGGTCTGTGGAGGCGGTCCGGTGTGTGGAGAAGGCGGCTGTGGTAGCCTGTATCATCACATTCCTGATGAATATTATGGATATGCTCGCCGACGGGTTTTCCGCAAACATGCTGGGAAATGCGGATATGTTTGTCACGGTAGTCTCTCTCCTTACGGTAATGATGAGCGGCGACATCCTGTTTACGGCGGTTCTCATTCTTCTGCTGATGCCTGTGAAGTTCAGGCTGGAGCGGATGCTGATCTCCTACATGGAGGAGCCCCAGGACAGCGAGGCGGAACGGGCGGAGGCGGACGGCCAGAGAGTGTACTTTGGGCTCAGGGCCATGGGGCTTACGGACAGGGAGTCGGAGGTGGCCAGGCTGGCGGCAGGCGGCATGAGCAACCGGGAGATCGGAAAGGAGCTGTACATCGCGGAGGGGACTGTGAAGAAGCATATGACCCATATCCTGGAGAAGGCGGGGTGCGCGGACAGGGAGGCTCTGGCGGTGCAGGTCAGGAAGCTGTAGGGTTAGGATGAAGACAAATGCATAGTGGTATTTCCCGTAAAGAAAGCAGCCGGAATGGGGATGGAATCCCGGTTCCGGCTGCAGCTTTTATGTGATTAATGCTATATGGGGCCAGGCGCGGACATCGAGCAAAGATTACTCGGAAATTCATGCACCGGTGTACTGGGCGGTCTCGAACTTCAGGGGCATCTGACCCTGTCCCCCCGCAGCCTCCTGGGTCAGGAAATCATACTGGGACATATACAGCTCATAGTAAGCGCCCTCCTGGGCCACCAGCTCCTCGTGGGTGCCACGCTCCAGGATGCCGCCCTTATCGACGTACATGATACAGTCGGCATTCTTGATGGTGGACAGCCTGTGGGCGATGATGAAGGAGGTGCGGCCCTTTAGCAGCTCGTTCAGGCCCTTCTGCAGCAGGATTTCCGTCTCCGTGTCGATGCTGGAGGTGGCCTCGTCCAGAATCAGTATCTTCGGGTCGGCCAGCAGCGCCCTGGCGAAGGAGATTAGCTGTCTCTGGCCCGCGGAGAGCCTGCTTCCCCGCTCGTTCACCTCGGTGTAGTAGCCGTTCTCCATCTGGGAGATGAAGTCATGGGCGCATACGGTCTTGGCGGCGGCTATGACCTCATCGTCCGTGGCATCCAGCTTGCCGTAGCGGATATTGTCCATGATGGTGCCG
>NZ_CAPDXS010000056.1:0-28246 GCF_948601915.1 uncultured Acetatifactor sp.
GCATGGCAATCTTGAAGCCCTGGCCCAGCTTGCCCAGCATGTTCTCCTTGGGAACGCGGCAGTCCGTGAAGATCAGCTCGTATGTAGAGGATCCGCGGATACCCATCTTCTTCTCCTTGGTGCCGAAGGTGAAACCGGGGGTTCCCTTCTCCACGATGAAGGATGTGATTTCCTTGATCTTCCTGCCCCTCTTCTCGATGGTGCCGGTCACTGCGAAAATGACATATACGTCAGCTTCCTTGCCGTTGGTGATGAAGATCTTGGAGCCGTTGATGATGTAGTCGTCTCCGTCCGCCACGGCCTTGGTCTGCTGGCCCTGAGCGTCCGTGCCCGCGCCGGGCTCGGTGAGGCCGAATGCGCCCAGCTTCTCACCCTTTGCAAGGGGAACCAGGTATTTCTGCTTCTGCTCCTCTGTGCCGAATGTCTGTATGGGATCGCAGCACAGGGAGGTGTGTGCGGATACGATGACGCCTGTGGTGCCGCATACCTTGGAGAGCTCCTCCACGCACATCACATAGGTCAGGGGGTCGCAGCCCTGTCCGCCGTACTCCTTGGGAACGGGGATGCCCAGGAAGCCGTTCTTCGCCATCTTGCGGGCAGTCTCTCTGGGGAATTCCTCGGTCTCATCCACCTCCTGAGCCAGGGGCTTCACTTCCTTTTCGGCAAACTCCCTGAACAGAGAGCGCGCCATTTCATGTTCTTTGCGCAACGTAAAATCCATGATTCACATTCCTCCATCTATTCTCTTGAATTCAGGCAGGCTCCGAACCCTTGGCCTGTTCTTTCCGCCTATTCCTTCCCGGGCCTTTCCGCCCTGGATCCTGTTCGTCTCCTGCCAGTCAATGCTTCTTTTCTTCGCCGGCGTACTTATACACTATGTACGCACAACGGGCGAAACCGCCGCCCTACTATGCGGCGATTCCGCCTGATTCGCCCCCCAGGGCGGATTGTCTTACTTCTTGCTGTAGTCGTAGAAGCCTACGCCGGTCTTCTTGCCCAGCTTGCCTGCGCGGACCATCTTGCGCAGAAGCGGATGAGGACGATACTTGGAATCGCCGGTCTCGTTCTGCAGCACTTCCATGATGGCCAGCACGATGTCCAGGCCTACCAGATCGCCCAGAGCCAGAGGCCCCATGGGATGGGATGCGCCCAGCTTCATGGCGGTGTCGATGTCCTCCACGCTGGCGATGCCCTCCGCGTAGATGCCGATAGCCTCGTTGATCATGGGAATCAGGATCCTGTTCACCACGAATCCGGGAGCTTCCTTCACCTCTACGGGGGTCTTGCCGATTTCCGTAGCGATATTCTTGATCTTCTCTACCAGCTCGTCAGGGGTATTGGCGCCTGCGATGACCTCCACCAGCTTCATCCTGTCGGCAGGGTTGAAGAAGTGCATGCCGATCATAGGACGATCCAGTCCGGCACCGATCTCGGTGATGGAGAGGGAAGAGGTGTTGGTGGCGAAGATGCACTCTGGCTTCACGATCTCCTGCAGCTCCTTGAAGGTGGTCTTCTTGATCTGCATGTTCTCAGGGGCAACCTCGATGACCAGGTCGCAGTCTGTGCAGATGTCCTTTAAGCCTGTGACAATCTTGGCGGAGATGGCGTCAGCCTTCTCCTGGGTGATCTTCTCCTTGCTTACCAGGAAGTTCAGGTTCTTTAAGATCCTGGCCTTGCCGCCGTCGGCAAACTCCTGCTTGATGTCGCAAAGGCATACCTCATAGCCGTCCGTCATGGCAAATGCCTGCGCGATTCCGGCACCCATGGTGCCTGCACCGATAATACCTACTTTCATTCGTCAGTCCTCCTTATTCTATACAAATTCCATATCCCTGTTATTTGTCTGTTTTGTCCGTTTTATCCGTTTTCTTTAAGCCCGCCGCGAGCATAACCAATCCGCCTACGATTACGCATCCGATGCAGATTTTGATAGAATTGTCCATAATTCCCGTCTCCGTTGCGATGTTGTACACCATCGCGGCTCCCACAAAACAGAGAATGCCTACTATCAGACAGTATAGCCTTTTCTTCTTGTCCATAGGCTCCCCCTGCTTAGCAGTTCTTGAAAGGCTCCTTCACCTTCTCCTTGTTCTTGTCAAGGAAGAAAGCCATGCCGTATTTCTGGTCCTCTGTCTCGAAGCAGGCCCCGAAGAGCTTCTCCTCCAGCACGATTGCCTCGTCCATGTCCATGTCCAGGCCCTCGTTGATGGCTTTCTTGCAGTTGCGGACAGCGATGGGGGCATTCTTCGCGATGCCTGCCGCCATCTTCTCCGCCGCGGGAAGCAGCTCCTCCTGGGTGTAGACCGCGTTCACCAGGCCGATCCGCAGGGCTTCGTCCGCCTTGATGTTGCGGGCGGTGTAGATCATCTGCTTGGCCATGCCGGCCCCTACCAGGCGGGCCAGCCTCTGTGTGCCGCCGAAGCCGGGGGTGATGCCCAGTCCCACTTCGGGCTGGCCGAACACCGCGTTGTCGGAGCAGATCCTGATATCGCAGCTCATGGAAATCTCACAGCCGCCGCCCAAAGCGAAGCCGTTCACTGCGGCGATCACCGGGATGGGCAGGGTCTCCAGCTTGCGGAACACATCATTGCCCTTCTTACCGAATGCTTCTCCCTCTGCCTTGGTCAGGCTGCTCATCTCCCCGATGTCGGCCCCGGCCACGAAGGACTTCTGTCCCGCGCCGGTGACGATCAGGCAGCGCACGGTCTGCAGGTCGATGCCGTCGATGGTCTTGTCCAGCTCCTCCAGCACGGCGGAGTTCAGGGCGTTCAGCGCCTTCTCACGGTTGATGGTGAGGATGGCGTATGTACCCTTCTGCTCATACAATACAAATTCCATGTCTAATCTCCTTATTCCAGTTCCGCATTACCCCGTCCAGTACCAGCTTGGCAGAAAACTTCCGGCCGCTTAGTGATGCGTCCCTAACTTTTCTGGGCACTGGCCGGGCTTCTGCTGTTTTCCAGTTCCGCATTAGCCCATCCAGTACCAGCTTGGCAGAAAACTTCCGGCCGCTTAATGATGCGTCCGCAAGTTTTCTGGGCACTGGACGGGCTGATGCTGTTTTCCAGTTCCGCATCCGCCCTCCCAGTACCAGGCCAAGCCGATGCTGTTTTTAACAGGTTCCAGCAAAGGAAGAATGCCTCAAACCCAGAGCCATTCTCCCTTTCGCATATCCATGTATCAGTCCTTAGTCCTCAATCTTCACGATGGTGGAGCAACCCATGCCGCCGCCGATGCACAGGGTAGCCAGGCCGGTCTTCGCGCCCTTGGCCTGCATCTCATGGAGCAGGGTCACCAGGATGCGGCATCCGGAAGCGCCCACGGGATGTCCCAGAGCGATAGCGCCGCCGTTGGGGTTCAGCTGCTTGTCTACATCTATCCCTAAATCCTTGCCCACTGCCACGGACTGAGCGGCAAATGCCTCGTTGGCCTCGATGATGTCGAAGTCCTCAATCTTCATGCCGGTCTTGGCCATGACTTTCTTCGTGGCGGCTACAGGGCCGATGCCCATGACCTCGGGACGCACGCCCGCCAGAGCGCCTGCCACAAAGGTCGCCATAGGCTTCACGCCCAGCTCCTTGGCCTTCTCCTCGCTCATCACCACGATGGCAGCGGCGCCATCGTTGATGCCGGAAGCGTTGCCTGCGGTGACGAAGCCGTCCTTGTTGATAGGACGAAGCTTCTGCAGGCCTTCGATAGTGGATCCGGCGCGAGGCCCTTCGTCTACCTTGAACTCGATTGTCTCTTTCTTTTTCTTCACGGGAACGGGAACGATTTCGGCATCAAATGCGCCGGACTTCTGAGCCGCCTCGGCCTTCTGCTGGCTCTTTAACGCGAACTCATCCAACTCCTCCCGGGTCAGGCCCCACTCGCGGCAGATATTGTCAGCGGTGGTAATCATATGGTAATCATTGAAAGCGTCCCACAGGGCATCCTTAATCATGGTGTCCACCAGGGTGCCGTTGTTCATCCTGTAGCCGTAACGGGCCTGAGGAACCGCGTAGGGAGCCATGGACATGTTCTCCATGCCGCCTGCCACAACCACATCGGCATCTCCTGCCATGATCATCTGAGCCGCCTGGTTCACGCAGTTCAGACCGGAGCCGCATACCACGTTCATGGTGACAGCCGGTACTTCGATGGGCAGTCCCGCCTTGATGGATGCCTGACGGGCCACGTTCTGTCCCTGGGCCGCCTGAATGACACATCCCATGTACACCTGATCCACAGCCTCGGGCTTCACGCCTGCCCTGTTCAGGGCTTCCTTGATTACAATCGCGCCCAGCTCTGCGGCGGGGGTGGTGCTCAGGGTGCCGCCCATGGTGCCGATAGCGGTACGGCAGGCACCGGCTAATACTACTTTCTTTGCCATTTGTTTTCCCTCCAACTAGTGTTTTGAATATGATTGTTATTTTTTTATCATAGCCACTGTTCTCAGTTTATCATAGACAGCGCCTATTTGCAACGTCTTTTCCTTAAATTTTGATAAAACCATTTTGATAAAACCTTTCTGAAAAACAGAGGCTGGTAAAACTTTCTATTGCACCAACCGGTAAAAATATTTCGTATCTCCCCTGGTCACAACGAACAATTCCCCAATCGTGCTGACGGAGTCCGCTTCCCCCAGATTCTGTACCTTCTCAAACGTCTCGTCGATCAGGTAGGCAGTCCCCTCTTCCCTGACAAGCGCGTACCCTTGATAAAAAGCGGCTGCGTCCTCGAACATGGCGGCTTCCTGCCCATCGTGGTCTATGTAGCCCCATCTTTCCCCATCCTTTACCAGCCAGTAATTTTCGTCATTCATGGATATCTGGTCATACACGGCCTTCACGATGCGATTGTCCGCCGTTTCAAAGGTCATACCCGGATGCAGGGCAAAGTCCACCAATACGTCCCGCTCTCCTACAGTCCACACCATGTTGGAGCCGTAGTTATAGAAATAGGCTCCGTCGTGATAGAAGCTGCGCAAGCTGTTCTGTTCTTCAAAATAATCCTCCGAGTACACGAATCCCTTTTCCGCGTCCGGCTCCGCACTATAAAAATCGCATTCACCCAAAATTTCATAGGTATCCGTGCACATAGATATCCACCCGGCATCATATTCAAAGGTCCCCGCGACATAATAGCCGTGGTTCACAGTGCTCAAGGGCAATCTTGTATAATAGCTGTCCATGCCTCCCACGTTGGCAAAGTCGTCCTCTCCGCCAGCCGCCTCTTCCACAGCGCTTTGGTATTCTTCCTCAGCCCTCTCCAAATACCTGGTGTACAGAGGATCCTCATGCCATTCGATATTGCCTGCAGCATCCACCTCCCCTATCTGGTATGACCCAGTACTATAGCTGTACCCCACTCCCTCTCCCTGTCCTACAAGGACATCATCGTACTCGGCGCGATAGACCTGAGATACTCCGTCATAGAAACCATTTATGAAAGCCCACGGATGCGCCGACAATGCCTGCACCAGCGTTCCGTCCGTCCTATGATATGCAATCTCTCTCTGCCCTTCTCCCAGCGGGTCTCCCTCCCTCAGGACGATGTACATCCCGCCGGAGGCCCGCACCTGCTGATCTCCCTCGTACAGGATATTCCCCTGAGGGTCGAACAGGGTATAGAATCTGCCTTCCTCCGTGGTGTCACCCATCACGAAATTCCCGCTGTCGTCCGGCGCCTGGAAATTGCTATACTCAAAGGGCACGATCACCTCATTGCGGTAATTGACCGCCCCCCACAAGCCGTCTTTCTTGACAGGCATCACGCCGCCCCTTGCGGAACCGAAGCTTTCATATTCCGATAAGGCAAGGATCTCCTCCACCGTTTCGCCCGCAGCCTCCTCTTCCGGCGCCTCCGCGGTCTCCTGCGGCTCTTCTGCCGTCTCCCCGCCGGCCTCCTCCGGCTCCTCGGCCAGCTCCGTCCCCAGAGCCTCCAGATCCACTTCCTCCAGCACAAAATCAGGAATGTCAGACCTGGAAATCTTGCTCTTCACAATCTCACAGGCTGCGTCCTCCCCTTCCTCCGACCGGATATACAGATCCGCCCTCTCGCCTGCGGACACCTCGGCCTCCGCGCTCTGGCCGGACACAGAATCTGTCACTTCACAGTGGACTTTCCCCTCCAGAACGCAGACCTGCATATGGCCCTCCTCCAACACGCTGACCCACCCGCAGGTTCCGCGGATGCCCACCGTCATGGTGGATGTGCGGATATCCAGCGTCTCGTCCTCCTCAAGGGGTTCCGTGATATTGAAGAAAAGCTGCCCGGAATTCACGAAGATCTCCAGGTTCCGGTTCTCCTTCCGAAGCTCGATGGCGCTTTCCTCGTCCATTTTCACCAGCTTCACATCGTCCAGGCTGATCCAGGCATGGCTTTTTGCCTCCGTCCCCACCTGATAGCCGCTGTACAGGCTCCTGTCCTCTGACACGGGGACGCTCTTGCCGTCCCCGTCCGCAATGCCCACAGTCCCCTCTGCCTTTGCCAGGGACATGGCCGCTGCCGATGCCGAAGGCCCACAGGCCGTGAGGAGCAGCATCACTGCCATCAGCAGCGTCACTGTCCGTCTGTTCCTCATCATTCTCTGCATCTGTACGATTCCTCCCTCTATTTTTCGGAACATTTTTCCGCGTCTATGGCCAGGACCAGCATAAGCGCCGCCAGGGCGTCACCGGGGTCGGCCACCTCGATTGTGTAGGTGTCCGTCCAGTTGAACAGCTCTTTGGACACTGTGGCCACGCAGCGCCCCGCCCTGTCCGTCACCCGGTAGTCCCACTCCATGAAATCCCCCTCCACCTGCCAGCCCATGCAGTCGATTTCATACCTGGGCTTCAGGAAGGAAAGCTCCTTGCTGATACAGCCTATGTAACGGTCTCCCATGTACAGCTCGAATTTGGGCAGGAACGTCAGCACCCGCTCCTTCACCGTGCCGATCTCATTGCCCTGGGGATCGAAAATCTTCAGGCAATGCCCCCAGGAGAGCTGCCCCTGCACCGTGTAGGCCGTGCCGCCGTCCTCCCTGTAGATGTCGTAGCTGTCGAACCAGGAAAACAGCCGCTGTTTGAATAATAGCTTCATCTCCCTCTCCTATCTGTCCTTTTTAGAACATCTGTTCTTGCTTTTTGTCGGCAAATGTGATACCTTAAATACAGGAAGCGCTTTTGCCGGCCTACATAATAGATACCAGATACCGCGGACGATGTCAAGCCAGCGGCTCTGCAGCCTGAACGGAAGCAATAGCGCATAGGAGGATCCATGGAACAGCTTTCTTTTTTTGATATGACAGGGGAGACATCTCCCCCGCCCGGCGCAGCGGCCTACGCGCCCCTGGCGGACAGGATGCGCCCCCGGGACCTGGAGGATTATATCGGCCAGGAGCATCTGTTGGGAAAGGGTAAGATCCTGCGGCAGATGC
The DNA here is from genome assembly GCF_948601915.1 of uncultured Acetatifactor sp. Taxonomy (NCBI): domain Bacteria; kingdom Bacillati; phylum Bacillota; class Clostridia; order Lachnospirales; family Lachnospiraceae; genus Acetatifactor; species uncultured Acetatifactor sp. The sequence goes on from NZ_CAPDXS010000056.1 coordinate 7,403, forward strand.
TGGAGAAGGACATCGTGCCTTCCATGATATTCTGGGGGCCTCCCGGCGTGGGCAAGACCACCCTGGCCAGGATCATCGCGGGCCGCACCAGGTCGGGCTTCGTGAATTTCAGCGCCGTCACCAGCGGCATCAAAGAAATCAAAGAGATCATGAAGCAGGCGGAGGAGAACCGTTCCTACGGCACCCGCACCCTCTGCTTCGTGGACGAGATACACCGGTTCAACAAGGCCCAGCAGGACGCCTTCCTCCCCTATGTGGAGAAGGGCAGCATCACTCTGATCGGAGCCACCACGGAGAACCCCTCCTTTGAGATCAATGCCGCCCTGCTGTCCCGGTGCAAGGTGTTCGTATTGAAGGCGCTGACAACGGCCGACCTGACAGCCATGCTCGCCCATGCGCTTTCCGATGAACGGGGATTCGGCAACAGCACTGTCCGCATGGAGGAGGATCTCCTCCCCTCCATTGCCGCCTTTGCCAACGGGGACGCCCGCACGGCGCTGAACACGCTGGAGATGGCCGTGCTGAACGGCGAGATCTCCCCGGACGGCTCCCTCACTGTCACAAGGGAAACCCTGGAACAATGCCTGGGGAAGAAGACATTGCTGTATGACAAGAACGGCGAGGAGCATTACAACCTGATATCCGCCCTCCACAAGTCCATGCGCAATTCCGACCCGGACGCGGCGGTGTACTGGCTGGCCAGGATGCTGGAGGCCGGGGAGGATCCCCTGTTCATCGCCCGCAGGCTCATCCGCTTCGCCAGCGAGGACATCGGGCTGGCGGACAATCAGGCTCTGCAGATCGCGGTGGCGGCGTACCAGGCCTGCCATTTCAACGGCATGCCCGAATGCAACCTGAACCTGGCCCAGGCCGTGGTATACCTGTCCCTGGCACCCCGCTCCAATGCCCTGTACCGCGCCTATGAGACGGCGAAGATCGATGCCAGGAACCAGTTGGCGGAGCCTGTGCCCCTGAACATCCGCAATGCGCCCACATCCCTGATGGAGGAGCTGCATTACGGGGAAGGGTACACTTATGCACATGATACCGAAGAGAAAATCGCCCGGATGACCTGCCTGCCAGAGAGCTTGGAGGGCAGACGGTACTACCTGCCCACGGAGGAGGGGACGGAGAAGGTATGGAAGGAGCGGCTGGAGCGCAGCAGGGCGTTCCGGCTGGGGGAGCCGTAAGCATAGCCAAAGCACGGCGGAGGTTGCGTCAATTCGCCTTTTTTGCGCAGCCCCGCTTGTCCCCTTTCTTTCCGCCAACAATCCAGGCAGGCCGCGCAATGCGAAGAAAGCCGCTTAACCTGGCAAATCCTTTCACCGAATTTTCCTGCTTAAATACTTGACACGGTTAGAATTTATCGCCTGTTCTTTTGCCCCACACGACTTAATAGCGGTTTACATATCCTCCTCTAATTTGGCATATACATATGTATCCTTCCAAATCGGTTTCCCGTTTTCATCTTTCCAGAAATACACATTTCTCCTCAGATGGGCTTCCCGCTGAAACCCTAATGCTTCCAGCAATTTCCAGGAGTTCTTATTGTTCGGATCACATTCTGCATATATCCTGTGACAGCCATCCGCGAATGCCCGTTGAATCAATGCCCTGCAGCTTTCGGCGGCATAACCATGCCCCCAAAATCTGCGGTTGAATACATAGCCTATTTCCAGCGCCTCAAAGTCACGTTTTCCCATATATACATTGCCGATCATCTCCTGGGAAGCTTTCAACTCAACGGCAATCATTTCATCTGTCTCAATGCGCCATTTCAGATTCTCTTTCACGTCATCTATGGTCAGAGGCTTATACGGTTCGTATTTCACGACTTCCGTGTCGGACAGGTATTCAAATAAGTCCTGCAGATCCTCCGTCATGTATCTCCTTAGAATCAGCCTTTCCGTCTCTGCTATGATTATTTTGCCCTCTGTTTCCTCTGTTTCATTTAGAATATCCATTGCGTCAGCTAATCCTTTCCGGCCTGTCTCTTAAGCATGTTATTCCGAATACCTTATTTCATGCGGGGTATCGGTGCTTGCAGCTATGAGGAATTTCAATATGCCATGTCGGTGGGCGTGGCCTGCGGTACTCTGTCCGGAAATTCCAGCGTATCCCGGAAGCACAGCATCCCGTTCTCCGTTTGCAGCGGTTTATTATTACGGTCTCACCACTCCCTGCAGTCCGGATACTTCAGCCGCGTATCCGAAGACGCCGTGGCTCTGGTAAGCTGAAGCACCACCTCGCTGAAATACCGGGGATCCACCTCCGCCAGCTTCTTCCGCACAGGCCTATACTGCCATCCCGCTTTTTCCGTCTCGCCGGGCCGATAGAAATAGGCGTCATATACCACAACCGTTTCATTCTCACCGCCCACATAGCTTCCGGAAAACGCAAGCTCCACTCCCTTGTCCCGGTCATCGCGAAAAAAGGTGCAATAGACGCCGCCATCGCCTACCTCCCCCTTGTACCATCCCATGTCCTGGAGCTTCCCGGACAGGGAAAGCCCGTTCAGGGACATGCCGCCGAACCGGACAAGCTCCGTGTTTTCCTTCTCCTCCTCCGTCACGCGGTAGCCAGGGCGCTCCAGCTGTTCTATGGGCTGGACGATCTCGTAGTCTGCCATCTGCTCTTTCCACGCGCCAAGCTCCTCCTCCGTAAGCTCGATAGGATGCACCAGGCCGATGCTGCCTGTCTGGGGCAGCTCATACTCCTCTTCCTGCGCTGTGTTGAAAGTGCCGTCCTCCATGTACCGGAAAGTCTCCCGCAAAGCCCCCTCCTCATACATACCCCACACCAGTCCTATGGCAAACTGGTGCATAATGGGATTCTCCACGAACAGCGCACGCCACTTCCCGGCCTCCCACTGCCGCTCCACGCGCAGGGCCTGTTCCAGGCGTATCTTCTGATTCGCCACCACTGTCTTAAGCTGCTTTTTCAAAAGCTTCCAGTTTTCGTGTGCCTCCCTGGCCTTCTCCGGGTCGTCGGTTTTGCCGGGGGAGGGCATACTTTTGCACAGCTTCCCGTTTCCATCGTAAATCTCCAGGGACAGGTCAGATGCCAGGAGCACTTTGAACTGACGTTTCCCATAGTCAAAGATGCGCTCCATCCTGGCGTCAAAGCCCAGGCTGGGCACAATCCGGTCTTCCAGCTCCTCCCTGGAAATGCCAAGCTGCTCCGCAGCATAGTCCAGAGCTTCCGCCGCAGCGGCTTTCACCTGGCGGAACTTGAATTTCCTCGCCGTCTGATCCACCAAAAGAAGCGCCGTGGAGGTGCCGTTCAAGGCCAGCGCCTTCACCGCCTCCGCAGCCATGGCTCCCCTGGCATGCTGGGGCCATTCCTGGATCTGATGGTACAGCACGGGCACGATGGCCTCCCCGCCGTGAATGGACGCGGCATAGAGAACCCATTTTCTCTTGGCCTGCGCCCCGTCCTCCATCCAGCGGCCAAACACCAGACCCATATACGCCGCCAGCTCCTCGGGCTTCAGCCCGTCCGTGAGTCTCCTCACCTCCTGATTCACGCCCGGAACCGGCATATCTGCGTAGCACAGAAGAACCGCCGCCATATAATCTTCGGAAGCCTCCTGGCCGTCCGTCTTGTGAACCGTCCCGATTCCCTCCGGCTCCAGCCATGCCAGCTTCCGCTTCCGGCCGCCCCCGAGGATTTCCTTTATCTTGTCTTCCAGGGTCAGCGCGGAGCCGTCTGCCTGATTCCCTCCCGCCTCTGCTCCGAGGTTCAGGATTCCCTGTATCAGTGTCTTGATCTTCTTGCTCTTCTCCAACCCCAGGGCTGCCTCCAGCTGCTCTTTGTATTTTTCCACACCCCAGTTTTTCAGCACCTCCACCGCCATCTCGCGCATGCCGCCCTTGGGGGATTTGAGCATTTCCAGGATATCTCCCTCCAGCTCCTGATGGGACGTATAAATCCCACGCAGAAACTCCCGCCCCTGCTTGGCGCTCTCGGACGCGGCGGACAATAAGCTCTCCTTATATTCCTCCCACCGCTCTCCCATGACACGGTATGCCAGGATGCGCTCCGGCAGGGACTTGCTCTTTGCCGTCTCCTCCCACTCCGAATGCCAGCCGCCGCGAAGCTCCTTCAAGGCATTGACGCAGATCTGGCTGGCGCTGTCAGCATCGAAGACTTTGGCGCTGTATCCGGCCTCATACATTGCCGCAAAATACGAAATCTGATACTGCGCCGGGACGCCCTCCCCCTCCAGCAGGCGGAGCATCCCCTCGATCTGGCGCCTGTCTTCGTTCTTATGGCTGTTCTGCCAGGAATTTGCCAGCTCCGGCAGCCCCTCTTCCACCCAATACTTTTTGAAATAGGCATCCTCCTGCCGCAGGCACTCCAGGACAAGCGCCCGCCGGTATAGCTGCATCTCGCCGTATTCCGGATAGTCGTGGATCCGGGCAGCCCGCCCGCTGTCATAGGAGCGCTTTTCCCTCCACTGCTCCGCATAGGGCAGGATATCCTCCAGTTCAATGATTCCCAGCAGATAGTCACGGGCCCTGTCCCCTGCGGGTTCAAGCCCTTTTACATCCTGTTCTGCCGATATCCTGCGGTAATCCGCCTCAAGCTCCCGGCCTACTTTTTCATAGAGTGCCGGATTGCCTGTCTTCATCTGATACAACAAATATCCGTAGTCCTCCGCCGGAACTTTCCCAATCACCTTGCAGACCGCATCGGGAGCCTGGGCCGTCATCCGCATCAGAATCTCTTTCTCCCTGTGCGCAATGGCCCAGCGGATATATGTCTCCTCCGGAATCCAGAGGTACTTTTCCAACGCCTCAATATGTCTCAGAAACCACGCTTTCCCGGTCTTCTCGCAGGCATCCAGAGGGAGGTTGGGAATGGCGTCCCCGTCCACTGCCACCGCGAAACGGATAAGCGATATAAACCTGTTGGAATGTTCTATTCCCAGAAAGGCCAGACAGGGGAGAAAGCCCATCCGATAGTCATGCCTCTTCCTTCCGGAGATCATCGCCCTCATCTCATAGGGGAATTCCTCCCTTGGGTCAAAGTCCTGCACAAAGGCCCGCAGCTTTTCATCCTCCTCCCCCTGGGGCTCATCGGCTTTCGCGAAAAGCCCTGAGGCGTTGGCTTTCAGGCGCTTCTCTAAAAGCTCCCGCATCTCCCGGATACGCTTCGGACTATCCTCCGCCCTGTCGTCATTCTCCGCAAATGTCCAGAGCAGGCTCCTGGACTCCTCCGGGGGCTTCACACAGTGAAGATATAGCCCCGCCAGAAACATTTCCGTATTGCGGGCATCCTCATAATAGCACAGATCCATGATCTGAAAGAAAATCCCCGGATTCTTCTTCCCCTCTTCAATCAGAGGTGCCATGGTACTCTCTTTCTGGGCAGACGTATTCCACGCCACCCAGTCCGCATACAATCCCACATTCTGCACATGGGACAGAATGTCCTTCAGATATTGAAAATCATTATCCCACCCATAATACGCCAAGAGCCTGCGGGCCGTCAGCCCCCCGGCCTCCACCACGAAACGGGTGAAACGGACCGCCAGCTCCGGCCTGGTCCTCCTGAACATCCCCTGGGCGTTGTACACGGACTTAAGCGTCCCCAGCTCTAAGCGGTAGAAGTCCTGATGCTCCAACTCCTTCAGAAGCTCCGGCTTCTCCGGAGCGGACATATCCATATACGCCTCCGCCAGCTCCCAGTTCTTCGGGGTAAGCTCCAGGAGCTTCAGCATCTCCTCAAATTTCTCCCCCTCTTTGTTATTTGCCCTCTTTTCTTCTCTCCACAGCATTCTGATACCCCATCCTCCTCTTCCTGTCTTGTCCGGGAATTCCCACAATTCCACACGCAATTCCCTAGCGTTCAATGTTCTCAAGCGCATTCACGGTCAAAAGGCTTGTTTCCACATTCAGCTTCCGCAGCTTGTGCACCATTTCTTTGGACTCATCCGACCTATTGCGAACCTCTTCAGCCACCTTAGACGCATGGGATGCCGTTTCTGCAAAGAAACGTCCAGTCGTCCGGATCTGTTCTTTGACTTGCTGCAACTCGCCGATCGCCTCGCCGCTGTGCTTAAGAACCGTATGACACTGTACTTGAATATTCTGAATATTCTGTACAATTTCACCAAACAGCCGGTTGGCGTCAATCACCTGCTGCCGCCCGGTTTCTACCTGCTTCAAACTGACTTCAGACCGCTCAATCATATCAGAGGTATCCGCTTTCATCCCCTGTAGCACCCCTTCTATATCGGAAACGGTCTTCGCTGCTGCTTCCGACAAATCTTTTATATTGACGGCCGCCACGGAAAACACTTTGCCCTGAACACCGGCGTGCCCCGCCTCAATGCTTTTTAACATTCCCTCAATCTGCTCGCAGCGCAGATTAAGCTGGCTGGCCAGTTCATTGACCTTTTGTGCGGAGAAGAAAGTTTCTTCCATCTCCTGCATCGTTTGCTGCATGTTCTGTGCGCCTTCCATGGACAGACCGCTTGTTTTTTCCATATTCTGCAGGACAATTTTTATACTGTTATCTGTGTTGCCCACCGAGGCATCAATGGTCTGCATATATTCGTCGCAGGTATGCATCAATTGCATCTGCTGCCGCATCTGAACAGAGAGCACATTCAAATCTCTGATGACGCTTTCCAGGACGATTGAAAAATCCGTAATCTCCCCATTCACCTCACCCGTGGAGTTATGGATTTTCTCAATCACTGTATTCAGTGTATTTTTTAACAGAGCGGTATTGTCGTCCTTCAGGGCTTCCTTCTGCACTTCCCGCCTGTCCATCAAGCGAATAAACGGCAGATAAATCAGAATGCCTGCAGCAATATTGACGACCTGGAGGATGCTGCCGGACAGGTGCCCGCCGGTTGCCAGATATCCGCTGATCAAAGGCGGCATCGCCCAATGCACCTCCGTTACAACCCGGGCAACCAGACCGAGAGACATCGCACTCCATGAAACCAGCGTTATCGTGAGCGGCGTGAGCAAAAAAGGAATCAGCAAAATGGGGTTCAGGATTACAGGAAAGCCGAACAACATAATTTCATTCATGTTGAAGAGCGCGAATACACCGCCCATTTTGGCGATGCTGCGCATATACCGGCTCCTGGCAATAATCAACACTGCGATGATGATGCACAGCGATGTGCCCGCTCCCCCCATAAATACAAAAGTATCCAGAAAGCCCTTGCTGATAATGTCAAGCTGTTCGTTAAAAGCATCGTGATCCAAGGCATATTGGCTGGCATTATGGATGAGATTCTCGCCGAAGGCGCTGACCATGATGCTGTCCATCACATTTCCGCCATGAATACCGAAGAACCAGAAAATATGAATGCCGAATACCAGTAACAAGGTACCGCCCAGTCCGCCTCCATCGGCCGCTGAAAAAAGAAGCGACAGGGCAGTATAAATCCACTCGTCAACCCCTTTGCCGGAGGTCGTCAATACGATGCCGTTTGTGAGGGCAATGCTGAAAATGGACAGCATGACGGGGAAAAGAGCCTCAAACAATTGCCGCACTTCCTCCGCCGTATCCTCCGAAATATTGATTTTAAGCCTGGAAAATGCATGGTACAGCTCGGTGGCCAGAATCGCGATTAAAATAGCTCCGAAAAGCCCGCTGGAACCCAATTGGCTCAGCGAGATGCCGCCATCCGAGGTTGTAACGCAAATGGTCAGATAGGCGGATACACTTGTGAGGGCTGAGAGCGTACCGTTCAGTTTATAGGCATTACCGAGATAATAGCCCAAAGTCCATGCAATCAAAATCGCCATGATGGCTGTGCTGCCCAGCCAAATCGCGCCATTTACCGCCCGGATCATCTGTCCAACCGGGGTGGACAGACCTGCCTGCACTATGTCAATGGGCATATTATTGATCAGCGATGCTATAGAACCCAGGATGATTACCGGCAGCGTGATGGTAAACGCTTTTTTAATAGAGATGATATAACGGTTTTGGAATAGTCTGTCAGCTGCCTGCAAGATGTTTTCCATGGTCATTCCTCCTAATATTAATCCACGCCCCCACGCAGAAGATGACATATTATAGCATAATCAATGGTTGTGTTCAAGTACATTTCAATCCACGTCCCCACGCAGAGGACGACTCTCATTGCTTTTCTCTCCCTACCGGCTGTGGATCGAAATGTTTATTATGTTAGTCGAGTGCAGCCAGCCGAAGCAATTTGTATCTTCTATATTCGATTGACCGCACTCTTTTTCTATCAATATCGCCTTCAACACATTTCTTCATTATTTCTATAATTCCTGGTTATGGACACACCCGTCCTTTCCGTGGTACAATATGTACACCAAAACAGAAAGGAACATACCAGAGATGAAATACGATTTTACATCAATCCTGAACCGTAAAAACATGGACGCCATCGCCGTGGACGCCCTGGGCCACGGCACCGCCCCCGGCGCCCCCAAGGAGGGCTTCGACCCCATCCCCATGTGGGTGGCGGACATGAATTTCCCAACCGTCCCCACGGTGCAGGAAGCGATCATCGCCCGCACAAAGGAGCCTCATTTCGGCTACTTCTCCCCCAGGGAGGAATACCTGGACGCGATCGTCCGGTGGCAGGAGACCCGCAACGGCGCCACAGGCCTCACCAGGGAATGCATCGGCTATGAGAACGGCGTGCTGGGCGGCGTGGTCAGCGCCCTGAACGTGTTCTGCTCCAGAGGGGACAATGTGCTCCTCCACTCCCCCACCTATGTGGGCTTTACCGGGGCCCTGGGCAACAATGGCTACAGAATCGTCCACAGCCCGCTGGTCCTGGACGAGAACGGTACATACCGCATGGACTTTGCGGACATGGAGAAGAAGATCACGGAGAACCGGATTCATGCCGCCGTGTTCTGTTCCCCCCACAATCCCTGCGGCCGTGTCTGGGAGAGATGGGAAGTGGAGCAGTTCATGGAGCTGTGCCGGAAGCACGACGTGATGGTGGTCTCCGATGAGATCTGGTCGGACATCATCCTGGAAGGGTATAAGCATGTGCCCACCCAGAGCGTCAGCCAGGATGCCCGTAACCGCACCGTGGCGGTCTACGCGCCCTCCAAGACCTTCAACCTGGCAGGCCTGGTGGGCAGCTACCATATCATTTATAATGAAGCCCTCAGGGACCGGGTGGACAAGGAGTCCTCCCTCTCTTATTACAACAGCATGAATGTCCTTTCCATGTACGCCCTGATCGGCGCTTATAAACCTGAGGGCTACGAGTGGGTGGACGAGCTGCGCCAGACGATCACCGGCAATGTGGACTTTGCCTGCGCCTACATCGCGGAGCATTTCCACGGCGTGAAGGTCTCCAGGCCCCAGGGCACTTACATGCTGTTCCTGGACTGCACGGAGTGGTGCGAAGCCCATGGAAAGACCATCGACGAACTGGAGCAGGCCGGATGGGACGTGGGCGTGGCCTGGCAGGACGGAAGGGCGTTCCACGGCCCCTGCCATATCCGCATGAACCTGGCCCTGCCCCTCTCCCGGGTGCAGGAGGCCTTCCACAGGCTGGACAAGTATGTGTTCAATGCCTGAACCTTTTCCCGAGGGGAGCGGCAGGAACGGGAATGCCAAGGCCTGAATACACGGATTCCCGGCCGAACTGAACAGCGCCAGACAAGAACCAGGCTTTTTGAAAGCCTGGTTTTTGCGACAATCTTTAAGAAAAATTAAGATGGATCTCCGCATTATTTTTAGAAAAAAATGGTATGCTGTCACATAAGACAAAAGAAGGGCATTCCTTGGATATAAAGGTATTGGCAGAATGAAAAGCATGGACAAAACAATCGGCACAGATAGGATGGATGAAATGAAATTCGAAAACCAGGGCACAGACCAGGCCCCCGGAGACGGCCTGGTCTGCAGGGGCGCGGAATCCCTGTCCGGCCTCACGTCCAAAGAGGTGGAGGAGCGCATGGCCGGAGGGCTCGTGAATGTCAGCCACATCACCACCGACAAGACCACGGGACAGATTGTAGCTTCCAATCTCTTTACCTATTTCAACCTGATCTTCCTGATCCTGGCAGTGCTGCTGTGCCTGGTGGGCTCCTACCGGAACCTGACCTTCCTGCCGGTGGTCATCGGCAACACGGTCATCGGTATCCTGCAGGAGCTGCGGGCGAAGCGGGTCCTGGACAAGATGAACATGCTCAATGCCCCCCATGCGGTGGCAGTGCGGGACGGCAGGCAGATCCGGCTTCCCTCGGAGGAGCTGGTGCAGGACGATGTGGTGCTGCTCTCAGCCGGGGACCAGATCTGCGCGGACGCAAAGGTGCTCAGCGGGAACCTGTCCGTGAACGAATCCCTTCTCACCGGGGAGGCGGATGAAATCCGGAAAGAGGCCGGCTGCGACCTCCTCTCGGGCAGCTTCGTGGTGGCAGGGCAGTGTCTGGCCAGGCTGGAGCGGGTGGGGGACGCATCCTATATCTCCAGGCTCACCGCACAGGCCAAGGCCCTGGGCAGCGGGGAGCAGTCGGAGATGGTGCGCTCCATCAACCAACTGGTGAAATGGGTCGGCATCCTGATCATTCCGGTGGGCGCCATCCTGTTCTCCCAGGCCTACTTCATGAACCGGGAGACCCTCCGCACCAGCATCGTGTCCATGATAGCGGCCGTCATCGGCATGATTCCGGAGGGCCTATATCTGCTGACCACGGCTGCCCTGGCCCTGAGCACCATCCGCCTGGCGGGGCGCAGCGTCCTGCTCCATGACATGAAGAGCATCGAGGCCCTGGCCCGTGTGGACGTGCTGTGCGTGGATAAGACCGGAACCATCACGGAGCCGGGGATGCAGGTGGCGGAAGTCCTGTGCCGGGACAGCGGGGAAGATCCGCCCAGGGCACAGGCCCTGTCCGAGACCGGGGGGAATCTGCGGGAACTGGACCTGCTGCTTGCGGATTACGCCGCTGCCATAGAGGACAACAATGCCACCATGCAGGCCATCAGGGAATATGTAACCGGGCTTTCCCAGCGGGAGAATCTCGGGGAAGGCATCGGGGAGAATGCCGGTTCCTCTATGGACCAGGCAGCTACCGCCCCCCGGGCCCCTCTGGCCACCCTGCCCTTTTCCTCCTCCCGGAAATACAGCGCCGTCCGGTTCTCCGACGGGGAATATGTGCTGGGCGCTCCGGAGTCCGTGATGGGGGAAGACTATCCCTCCATAGCCGGGGAGATCGGGCCTTATCTGAAAAAGGGCTACCGGGTGCTGGTGATGGGAAAATGCGGGGACGCTGTGACAGGCATGTCAATGATCCCGGAGCCGGAAGACGATGAATGCCGGCGGGCTCCGAACCAGGCGGCCGGAAAAACGACATGCATGTCAGGTGCGATGTCGCAGCAAAGCCCGCAGACCCACAGCCTTCCGGAGAGAGTCTGCCCACTCGGCTATGTCATACTCTCCAACCCCATCCGGGAAAATGCCAGGGAGACCTTCGCCTACTTTAAGGAACAGGGCGTCCATGTGAAAGTGGTTTCCGGGGACAATCCGGAGACAGTCTCGGAAGTGGCCAGGCGCGCAGGCATAGAGGGCGCGGAGCGCTTCGTGGACGCAGGGACCCTGCAGTCAGAGGAGGCGCTGGCCGCGGCAGCCAGCCAGTATACAGTCTTCGGGCGGGTGACGCCCGGGCAGAAGCAGCTCCTGGTGCAGGCCCTGCAGAAATCAGGCCATACCGTGGCCATGACCGGGGACGGCGTCAATGACATCCTGGCCATGAAGGACGCGGACTGCAGCGTGGCCATGGCCTCGGGCAGCGAGGCGGCGGCCCAGGCAGCCCAGGTGGTCCTGCTGGATTCCGATTTTGCCCACATGCCCAATGTGGTGTGGGAGGGGCGGCGGGTGGTGAACAATATCCAGCGGTCGGCCAGCTTATTTCTGGTGAAGAACATCTTCTCTCTCCTGCTGGCCCTGTTCTCCGCCGTGCTTGCCATCACCTATCCCCTGGAGCCCTCCCAGATATCGCTGATCGGCATGTTCACCATCGGGCTCCCCGGGTTCCTGCTGGCCCTGGAGCCCAACCGGGAGCGGATAGAAGGGCATTTCATCCGCAATGTCCTGCTTAAGGCCCTGCCTGCAGGGCTCACGGACGTGCTGGCGGTAGGCGCTCTGGTGGTCTGCGGCCAGGCCCTGTCCCTGCCGAAGGAGGGCATCGCCACGGCCTCCACCATGCTGCTGGCCGTGGTGGGCTTCATGATCCTGGGCAAGATCAGCTACCCCTTCAACCGCATGAAATGGGGCATCCTTGCGCTGAACCTGTTCTGCCTGGCCTTCTCCGGCCTCTTCCTGGGCAAGCTGTTCGCCATCAGCGCCATGTCGGAAATCTGCATCCTGCTGATGGTGGTGTTCGGCTTTGCCGCCGAGTCCCTGTTCCGCTATCTGTCCATGGCGGTGGAGTGGGCAGCCGGACAGGGCCTGGGCAAAAGGTTCAGGAGGGCCCTGTCGGCGCTGCTGCTGAAGTCTTGACCCCACCGGTCATTCTTCCCCACACGCCTTGTCAGCCATTCCGCGGCCATGTCCCTCCCAAGCCCGCTTCCCTTATGCATACGGCTCCCCGGCTTCCGGAAGCGCTGCGGCCCATGGGAAGCAAAATCCCGCCCTCGGCTGCCCCTTCCGGCAGGGACTGGTCGTGGCTGATTGCAATGACCAGCGCATTCCGGGCGACTCTGTCAAGCTCCTTCCAGATCAGCAGGCTGTGCTGCCTGTCCACTCCCGCAAAGGGCTCGTCCAGCAGATAGACGGCGGAATCCTCCAGAAGGGCCCTGGCCAGAAGCAGGCATTTGCGCTGGCCGCCGGAGAATTCAGCCCCTCCGTTGACCACATGGGTCTCCAGCCCCTTTTCCAGCCCCAGAATCCATCTGTCCAGTCCCAGCCTCCCCAGCAGCGCCAGAATCCTTTCATCGTCCGCCCTGGTCCGCCACAGAATGTTGTCCCGGACAGTCCCTTGAAACAGCGCGTCTTCCTGGGTCATATAGACGATCTGGCTCCGGAGGCTCTTCAGGGAATATTCCCTCAGGCTTCTCCCGAACAGGCAGAGCGTTCCAGACTCATAGGGGTATATCCCCGTCAGCAGCCGGAAAAAGGTGGTCTTCCCCTTTCCGCTTTCTCCGCTCATGACATAGAGGCCCCTGCTCCCCAGCTCCAGGTCCAGATCCTCATACACGCTGTGTCCCCCCGGACGGCACGCCACTCCCCGGGCCAGAATCCCCGATTCCGCCCGGAGCTCGAAGCCCATATCCCTCCCGTCTAACGGCTCCTCTTCCAGATCCAGGATATCGTGCAGCCTGCGAAAGCTCACGAGCCAGCGCTGGAAAGCCCCATAGCCGAAGGAAATCCCTGAAATCATGGCAGTGATCAGCGCCGCCATCTGATACAGGACCACCATTCCCCCCAGCCCGATTTCCCCTCTCTGGTACAGGATACAGCCCGCAAAAAGCATCCCCACACTCTGGAGATACTGCAGCAATGTCCCTCCCAGCCCCTCCGCCGTCTTCTGGACCGCCAGCCTGCGGGAAAGCCGCCTGAAATCGGCAAGATTCCCCAGCATCTTCTCCTCAAAGGCGTCCACGAGCCCGCAGAGCCTCACTGTCAGGCCGTTTAGGAAGCCCTCGCCGCAGAGGCCCACGGCAGCCGCCTGATTCTCCTGAAGCCCTGCGATGGTGGCGCGCTCCTTCCGGATGACCAGCACCTGGGCGGTCCAGCACAGGATGCCCACGCCATAGACCAGGACGCACAGCCTCCAGTGGACGGCCGCCACGGTGACGGTAGCGCCGATTCCGGAAATCAGCAGCATCAGCGGCATCAGTATAACGGAGGCCACCGTCTCCACATCCGAATTCATCCGGGACAGCAGCTCCCCCTTCTGGCCCATGCCGGACACCCCGTCGTACCGGGCCTTCAATATACTATCATACAAAATGGCACGCAGCCGGTTCTCCACCTTATGTACGGTCACCGACTGCCAGAATATCCCCAGGGTGTCAAATGCCAGAAAGGCCAGGACGCACAGCGCCAGGAAAGCCAGCTGCCCTGTCAGGTCCCCCGCCCTGCCCCCGCCCGCCAAATCCAGCACGCTGCTGCCGATGAAGGCCGTAAGCCAGGTGATCAGGAAATTGCGGCACGCCACCATGGTGGTGCTCACGGCGTAAGGAACCGCCCATCTGCCCATTTTCCGCAGTAAAATCCGGTTATTCATCTCTTCGCCCTCTTATCCCCTCTCCATGTGTCCTTTTTGTTCCCCATAGCCCTTCCGCGGGCTATCCCGGAGCCCCTATCTCCACTGTGCAGGGGGCCGCATCCAAAAGCTCTCTTTCATGGGTGATCACTATCACGATCCTCTCCTCCGACAGTTCTCCCAGAAAGGCCGCGAATCGGTCTCTGTTGGCCCTGTCCAGCGCGCTGGTGGGCTCATCGAAGACATAGACATCCCCCCGGCGCAGCAGCGCCCTGGCCAGGCACAGCCGCTGCCTCTGCCCCCCGGAGAGCGGGCCGCCGCCTTCCGTCAGCATGGTCCCATATCCCTCCGGCATGCCCAGAATCTCCTCATGGATGCCTGTCCTTCTGCAGGCCTCCTCCACCTCTGCGGCGCTCAGGTCAAGCCCCCAGGTCAGGTTCTCCAGGACGCTTCCCCGGAACAGGACGTTCTCCTGGGCCGCCACCACGATCCTCTCCCGCAGGCTTGCCAGGCTGTATTCCTCAATCGGTACGCCGTTTATCAGGATACGTCCCGCTGTTACATCGTAAACGCCTGTCAGCAGCTTGATCAGCGTGGTCTTGCCCGCTCCGTTCCCGCCCTTTATGAAACAGGGCCTGCCGCGCTGCCAGCGCCGGGAGAAGCCCCGGAAGACCTTCTCCGGGCTGTCCGGATAGGCGAAATGTATCCCCTCAAAGACAATGTCCCTAATCTCATCCGCCTCCCGTCCCCCTTCCCGCTCTTCCTCCTGGTCCAGAAAGCCCTTCAGCCTCCCCATGCTGACCTGCGCCCTCCGGAACCGCAGGATCGTACCGTCCAGTCCCATGCCGAAGGAAAGGATATTTTCCGTCAGCGCTATCACGGTCAGCAGCTCGCCGGAGGTGATACGCCCCGCCAGAACCAGCCACCCTCCCAGGCCTGTCAGGAGGACAATCGTCACAAAGGCACCCGCCAGCATGGGAAGCCCCAGAACCGCCTCCCAGAGGGCCACGTTCCGCTTCTTTTTCTGAAGCGCCGCCAGCTTTTCCCCATACTCTCCCAGAAAGGCCTCCTCCCTGCCGGAAGCCTTTATCGCCTCCAGGTTGTGCAGCCCTGTGGCCACGCTCTGATTCGCCCGTTCCAGAGCCTCCCGGTATTCTTCCGTCCCCCTTGCCACGGGCCTGCTCATCCCCCGCAGAAGCAGCACGGGAAGGGCCGTCACAAGGATGGCGGCAATCCCCAAAAGCAGGTCCAGCCAGAACAGCAGCCCTACGGCGATCAGCCATCCCGCCAGATCCGGAAGCGCCTTTCCCAGCAGCCGGTCCACAAAGCCGTCGATCTGGCCCACATCCGTTATATAGCGGGCGGAGATTCCGCCCAAATCGTTTTTTCCCAAAGCCTCCATGGAGCTGTGCAGGATCTTGCGCTGGATCCTGCGGTAGATATCTTCCCGCATCTCGGCGGACAGCATCTGCCTGGTATAGAGCAGCAGCTGAGACACCCCCAGAAGCAGAGCTGCCACAGCCGGGAGATACGCCCCCGGTTTCCCGCTGTCCAGCGCCTCTCCTATGCTCCATCGAAGCAGCACGTTTCCCGCCGCCAGCGCCGTGGTCGCGGTCAGCACAATGGCCAGCCTCCCCCTCTCATCCCCTCTTTTCATCCCGTGGCTCATTCTGGCGCCTTTCCTGCACGGGCCCGGCGCTGTCCTCTTCCCCATGGCCCAGCAGGAGCCTGCGGATTTCTCGCGCTTTCTCCAGATAGGCGGGCTTTCCCAGGGCCTCTGCCAGAATCGACAGGTGGAGCTCCGCAGACCAGGCCAGGGGCTCCAGAGCCGCTTTTGCGGTTTCATGCCTCTCCTCGCCCTCCAGGAAGAACACCAGCGCGTTCTCCCGGGCCTTGTACAGATTCGGCAGCTTCCCCGCCTGTTCCAGGGCCTTTTTCTGCTCCCCGTTCTTCCAATAGGAGAAGCAGATGTTGTACTGGGTGGCGCTGCGCACCTGCGAATCCTCTCCGTAGCGGAGGATCTGCTCCTGAAGGGCTATGGATTCCCTCAGGTATTTCGCCTTCTCCTCCTTCGTCCCATCCAGCTTTTCAAGGGATGTGGAGAGCTGTACCAGCAGCAGGCCGTCATTCGGAAATGTCCTCAGGGAATCCCGCATGAGGACGACGTTCTCCTGATGCCGTCCCCTCCTGTTGTTCTCCTTCCAGAGGCGGTTGACTTCATCGTATTTCTCCGCCTTTGCCATCTGGTCCATGCCGATCAGGACGTCCACGCTTACGCCGAAATAATGGGCCAGCGCAGGCAGCATGGTGATGTCCGGATACCCATCGCACCGCTCCCATTTGCTGACGGACTGGAAGGAAATCCCAAGGTGGGCCGCCACCTCCTCCTGGGTCAGATTCCTTTCGCGGCGCAGCCGCCTGATGTTTTCGCCTATCCGCAGATTCATGCTGTTTCCTCCCTATTCTGTGCTTCTCTTCTGCTCTTTGCTTCTTTCCTGCTCTTTGCTTCCCTTCTGCTCTTTGCTTCTTTCCTGCTCTTTGCTTCCCTTCTGCTCTTTGCTCCTTTCCTGCTCTTTGCTTCTTTCCTGCTCTTTGCTTCTTTCCTGCTCCTTGCTTCTTTTCTTTCTGCTCTGTGCTTCTTTCCTGCTCTGTGCTCCCCTTCTTCCCCTGCCGCCTTGCAGCAGGCTCCGCGCAACCGTCTCCTCCAGGATACCTGCCGGACGCCTCCCGTGCAATAACCGCATCGGCGATTTTATTCTACGTTTCATAGAATTATTCTATCCACAGGCGTTTTCTGTCCTATAGCTATTTCGGAGCGTTGCCCATGAAAGGCCAGACTGCGATTTCTTTTCCCTGAAAACGCTTGACAAGGCCATGGGAAATGATTATAATGACCATAAATACATTTTCAGTCAAACCGGAGGGATTGGGGTGCCGAAAAGCTATTCAGAGCAGGAGCGGGCATATATCAGGAAGAGGTTGAAGGAAGAGGCGGCGGACTGCCTGGCCACATATGGCGTCCGCCGCACCACAGTAGACGAAATCGTGAGGCGGGTGAATATCCCCAAGGGGACTTTCTACCTCTTTTACCAGTCAAAGGAGCTGCTTTTGTTCGAGGTGATCCAGGAGCAGCAGCAGAGCATCAACCGCAGACTGTTCCAGGTGATTTCCGGGCTCTCCGGCACAAAGGTTTCGGCGGAGGAGCTGACCGATGCGATTTACGCGTTCTATAAGATGGCGGAGGAAATGCCGATTTTGAAGCTGATCGGCACCGGCGAGGTGGAGCTGCTTGCGCGCAGACTGCCCCGGGAGGTGGTACAGGCCCATCTGCAGGACGATACGGATACCATCGGGGAAATGCTCGCGATGCTCCCTGTGAAGAAAGACGTGGACATAAATGTCGTCAGCGCCGCGTTCCACGCAGTCTATTACGTGACCCTGCACAAAGCGGAGATCGGGGAGGCTTATGACCAGGCGCTGCGCACCCTGATTTATGGCATAGTGGCGCAGCTTATCTGAATCCACATTTGTATACTGTTTTCTATCTGTTGTCCAGAAAGTCCGGCAGGCGGCCGGACTTAAAACAGGGCTTTAACTGACTATTCCGTTTGTTTTAGTCATATAGTATAAGGAGGGCATTTCCATGATTCATGTCAACCATCTTTCGTTCAGCTACACAAAACAGCCTTTTATTTCCGATATGACCTTTTCGGTCTCACCGGGCGAGATTTTTGGATTTTTAGGCCCCTCGGGAGCCGGGAAGAGCACCCTGCAGAAAGTGCTGACGGGGATGCTGGCCAGTTACCAGGGCTCTGCCATGGTGAACGGCGTGGAATGCAGGGAGCGCACAAGGGATTTTTACGAGGACATCGGGGTGGACTTTGAATTCTCCGCCCTGTATGAGAAATTGACGGCCAGGGAAAATCTGCGCTTCTTCGCATCCCTGTATGAGAAAAAGCCCTGTCCGATCGACGAGCTTCTGGAGACGGTGGGCCTGGAGCGGGATGGGGACAAGCGGGTATCCCAGTATTCCAAGGGCATGAAGGCCCGGCTGAATTTCGTCAGGGCATTGCTGCACGACCCGTCCCTGCTCTGCCTGGACGAGCCCACAAACGGCCTTGACCCTGCCAACAGCCGCATGATGAAGGATATGATCCTGGCCCAGAAGGCAAAGGGGAAGACCATCCTCCTGACTACCCACAATATGCAGGACGCAGCCGAGCTCTGCGACAGGGTGGCGTTCATCGTAAGCGGCAGGATATGCGCCCTTGACAGCCCCCACAACCTGATTATGTCCCAAGGCGCGGCCACCGTGACCTATACCTGGCTGGAAAACGGGGAGCACAGCGCAGCCTGCCCTCTTCACCGCCTGTCCGCCGACGGACAGCTTAAGCGGCTCATCTCAGAGAACCGTCTGCAGTCCATCCACAGCAGCGAGCCCACGTTGAACGACATTTTCATGGACATTACGGGGAGGACGCTGATATGAGACTGCGCAGCCTGATTTTATGGGACATACGGTTCCAGGCAAGATATGGTTTCTACTTTTTGTATGCTGTCCTGACGGCGATTTATGTGGCCGTTCTGTCTGCCGTTCCGGAGGGCGGGCGGGAAAAGGCCACGGCCATTTTGATTTTTTCCGACCCGGCCTCAATGGGCCTGTTCTTCATGGGCGCGATTGTGCTTCTGGAAAAGAGCCAGCGCACGCCTGCGGCACTGGCCCTCTCCCCTGTCCGGGCAGAGGAATACATAGCCGCGAAGGTGGTGTCCCTGTCCGCCATTTCCCTTGCGGTGGCCGCTGTACTGGCCGCAGCGGCAGGTGTGGGCGCGGGGGAGCACGGCATTGTCAAGCTCCATATCGTCCTGCCCGGCACTGTGATGTCCAGCGCGGTCTTCACGCTTTTGGGCATTATCATCGCGACGCGGATCGGCAGCCTGAACCAGTTTGTCCTATGGACCGTGCCGGTAGAGCTTGTGTGCTTTGTCCCTGCCATCCTGCATTTATTCCGGGCCGCTCCGGCCTGGCTGCGGTACTGCCCTGCCGCTGTCTGCATGGATATGGTTTCGGGCCATGCGCCCTCCCCCACAGGGGTACTGACGGTCATGGCGCTGACAGCGGTCCTGTTCGCTGCCGCAAAACATTGTGTCCTGAACATGTGGGCCCAAATGGGAGGTGCGAAGCTATGAGAGCGATCCGTTCAGGTTTTTTGCAAATGCTGGTGTTCATGCGGCGGGACATGATGCTGTCTGCCGCCTGTCTCGCGCCGGTTCTGGCGGGGCTTGGGATCCGGTTCGGCATCCCTTTCCTGGAAGACGTTTTGACGGAGCGGTTCTCCAAATCGGCAGTCCTCTCCCCCTACTATGCGCTGATCGACATATTCTTCTCCATGCTCTCCCCCGCCATGTTCTGCTTTATCTCGGCCATGGTCTCCCTGGAGGAAGCCGATGAAAAGACGGCGGCGTATCTGTTCGTCACCCCTTTGGGGAGGAAGGGCTATCTGGCCGCAAGGTTCTGCCTCCCCGGCGCAGCCTCTTTTCTGGTGACCGCAGCTCTGCTGCCTGTGTTCGGGCTGAGCACCCGCTCCCTGGCAGACATTTTATCGCTGTCGGCAGGAGGCACATTGCAGGGCGTCATCGTGGCCCTGTTGATTGTAACGTTCTCCTCCAATAAGCTGGAGGGCATGGCGGCGGCAAAGCTGTCCTCGCTCCTGATCTTCGGCGCGGCTGTGCCGTTTTTCCTCCGGCAGGGCACGCAGTATATCATGTCCCCGCTGCCCTCCTTTTGGATCGGGAAAGCGGTTTTTGAAGATACTCTTGTCTTCATGTTGCCCGCATTTGCGTCATCGGCTGTGTGGATCCGCTTTTTGCTGAGACGGTATCTGCGGAAGATATAGGGCATGGATGTTTTCCCCAAATTCTACTGGATTTTTGCCATGTTTATGCTACAATATGTACAGGACTAAACGAACGATAAGGCCATGTACAGACTGGCCCCATCATGAAGGAGGGAATACATATGTCAGGACTCATCATGCGCTTCCCAAAGGGGAAGGCAAAAGCGCTCACCCTGAGCTATGACGACGGCGTGGAGCAGGACATCAGGCTGATGGATATCATGGATAAAAACGGCCTGAAGGGTACTTTTAATCTGAACAGCGGATTGTTCGCGCCGGAGGGGACCACCTATCCGGAGGGAGCCTTCCACCGCAGGCTCACCGCCAGACAGGCCACCGAGACTTACGCCGCCAGCGGGCACGAAGTGGCTGTGCATGGGCTGACCCATCCCTTTCTGGAAAGGCTGCCGGAGAATCTGGCCATGTGGGAGCTGCTGAAAGACCGGGAGAATCTGGAGAACCAATTCCACACCATTATCCGGGGAATGGCATACCCCTTCGGCACCTACAGCGATGCCACTGTGGATTGCCTGAGAAAGGCAGGGCTGGCATACGGCAGGACGGTCATCTCCAGCCACTCCTTCGACCTGCCGGGAGACTGGCTCAGGCTGGAGGCGACCTGCCATCACAATGACCCGGAGCTGATGGGCCTTGCGAAGAAGTTCGTGGAAGAGACGCCCCTGTGGGGCTCCTGGATGTTCTACCTTTGGGGGCACAGCTATGAGTTCGAGGTGAATGTCAACTGGAATGTGATAGAAGAATTCGCCGCCTTT
>NZ_CAPDXS010000056.1:28256-29508 GCF_948601915.1 uncultured Acetatifactor sp.
CCGGCGGACATGATGACATATGGTACGCCACCAATATCCAGATTTACGATTATGTGCAGGCCTGGCAGCGGCTGGAGTTTTCCGTGGACGGCAGACAGGTGCATAATCCTACGGCCACAGAACTGTATTTTCAGGAGATGGGTGAAAAGGGCGAGGTACATCGCATTTCGCCCGGGGGATATTTAGAATCGTAAAGATCGGAATCTGTATGATGCATCATTCTCCGTATTCGTACTCGAAGGACGCGCCTGCAGATCGGCCCCCGGATATAGACAGACAAAAATCCTTTCCGGCAGAACCGCCCTTCGCCGGTCCTGCCAGAAAGGAATCTTCAAATATCGCCGGGACTGTCAGCTGATCTTGGAATACCCAAAGGCATTGGCAAAAGCGTCGATGGGCTTCTTCTCCTTGCACATGGTACATTTTTCGGAGCTGTATGTCGTATAGTCCGGAATGTCCGCCGTGGTGAACAGGGAATTCACCGGAATCCCCACGATGCTGTTGGCGGCGCTGAACACTGCGCTGATCCCGCTTATGGAAGCGCCGTAATAGGTCAGGGTCTGGATGGCCTTCGACACTGTCTTTCCCGTGGTGGCGCTGGCCAGAAGGAGGAGCACGTTCTTATCCTTGACCATGGGCAGATAGTTGTCCCGGAACATCATCTGTCCGGATGTGGAATATTCCGGCGTGATGATATAGATCGTCTTGTGGGCGTTTCTGGAATAGATTCCCGCCCTGGTCAGCTCCTCCGCCAGGAACGCGCCGATGATCTCACAGCCGTCTATGCAGACGATCGTGTCCACCACCGTCGATATCATAACCTGCCTTCCCAGCTCTCTCGCCACCATGGACGCCTCGCTGAGCCTGGCCTTCAAGGTCGTCATGTCCAGAAAATAGTTGACGTGGGAATTCGGGGTCACGAAATGTCCCGGAATCGCCTTCAACTGGATGTTCGGGTGGGCCTTGGAATAAATTTTGATCACTTCCTGCATACACGTACCTCCTCATCATGATACAGCCTGAAATCCATACTGCGCACCGGCTAAATTTACAGTACAACCCGACTGCCGACCGCCAGCCAAGCACTTTCCCAGAGGCATCACTGTAAATCCTGGCAGTCTGCAGTTTACAGAAATCTTTCTGTCGATATATCTACTATACAGAAAATTCCCTCTTTCGTCAAGAAGAGTTACCAGAATTTTATACTGCTTAACGATTTCACTTGCCGTGAAACCAGACTGCATAACGCTGA